>NZ_JBFSPI010000014.1:0-72921 GCF_041464685.1 Vibrio sp. 10N.237.312.B06 | reverse complement strand
GCCCTTAGAGGGCGTCACCCAATAAGCCTCCGGCTCCGCCGGAGGTCATTTAACTTAGCCATCGGTAAGATAAGTAATTAAGCAAAAAGCTGTGTAACCAGAATGCTAAATAACTAGATCAGACACTTAAAGAACAATCTTAAGGGTGAGCCTCAAAGCTTGCCCTTTTTGTTTGCCTGCTTTCTTAGCAAACTTGAGTCATCATAGCTCTCAAAACAAGCAATCATGTTCAGCGAACCCAGGCTGCGTTTAATCACCTTAACGAAGTGGCTCTTTCGCTGCGTAGAATGAGATAATTAACATAGGTGGTTTCAAGGCAATTTTGCTCCCACAAAGATAGGATACGCTTAGTTGCAAAGTAATAGTCTTTGTTCCTAAGTAACATGCCGACCGTGCGGCTAAGTTTCTCAAATCGAACTTGGTCGCTTGCCGCAATGTAATCGTCATCACTTTGAATAATCGGAGCCAAACCATCGGCTAACCAATTATTTAGAATTTCTCGCATCTCCAATTCAGACTCAGGAACATCGACACTCGACAATTCACGATGTTGAGGTGGTGGCACGATGTATCTCGACGCTTGCGGTGAACTGACATAACGATACATGTCGTCCCTCCTTTTAATTAACTCTTCTAATAATTAAGGACATTTTTATCTGTTCTCAAGTTTATTTAGCGAGACAAAAGCAAATAAAAAAGCCACGCAAAGGCGAGTCTGCATGGCTTTAACGAGGGCAACATTACGCTGCCCTATCTGCTTGTTGGTTTAGACTAAATGTCGGTTCAGACTAAAACCAAGCCCTCTCGATTAAATCGAGCTTTGGTCGAAGTCGTTGCCTTGATCAGTTCCAGTTTGAGAATCTGAATCGAAGCTTCCAGAGTCATCCGTGAAGTCAACACCTTGATCTTGACCACCTGAACTTGTCCAGTCGCTGCCTCCAGATTCCATACCGGCCATGTCCGGTTGCTGCTCTTGAGTAGAACCTTGCATGGTGTATTGATCATCGACCTCAACTTCAACAGAACCGCTCGCACCGTCTATTGAGCCACCCAATTCGTCGTAACCTTGGAATTGGATTTCACTAGTACCTTCGTAGCCCTCCGGAAGTTCAACCGATACAGACTGATCTAAGTTGCCGCTGATTGTGAAGCTACCATCACCGTTATCCAGTGCATTACTCACAGTAGATCCCTCAGGTAAGCCAGACATTTCAGCATAATCAACCGATTCGTTACCACTCACCTCATCTGGAATCGAGATAGAGATGGTATCGCCCGGTGCCGCGGTTACATCGGCTGTACTGTCTTCAGTTTCAGCATCTTGAGCCTGTTCATCAGCTTGTTGAGTCACTTCCACTTGTTGCTCTTCTGTTGCTTGAGCAGCTTGGACTTGTGGTTCATCACTTTGCACTGATTCATCGACTACTTGGATACTTACACTGTGGCTTGATACTTCACCGCCGTCGTTAACTTCAACATTCATCGCTAAGTTGCCGTCAAAGTCTTCATTTGGCCAGTAAGTCCACTCACCTTCGCCAGATTCAGCAAAGAAGCCTGCATCGTTGGCGTCTGCAACATCAACAACTTGTGCAGAATCACTCACGCCTAACTCATCCACCAGCTGTGACTCGGTGATAGTTAATGAACCATCATCAGCTAAGGCATAACCTTCACTCGCCGCTGCTTCATCACCACCTTGGATATCCACATTGAAGAAGCTTTCGATGCGATTTTCGCCATCGGTCGCTATAAACCCAACTTGAACATCTCCGGTGTAGTCTTCAGCAGGTGTGAATTGATAGTTACCTTGGTTATCGCTCTCTATTACGCCCTGACCTTCCATCAAGCTTACTGACTCAATGCTCAAGCTGTCGCCTTCCGCATCGCTCAGGTTCGCCAGCATGTCTTCATCAGTGAACGACAAGGTAGCATCCGCTGCGATTTCCGTCGTCGTGATGCTGTTAACTTCTGGTGCTGCATTCTCTTGTGAGTCGCCTTCTTTCACGACTACGCCAGTTTGCTCATCATGAAGCACGCCATCTTTATCAACCACGTAAGCTATATCGGCTTCGCCAGTAAAGCCTGGTGCTGGTGTGAACGTCCAAGTGCCATCGCCATTATCGACAATCTCACCTTGGCTGCGGTCGGCAAGATGAACCAGTTTCACTTCATCATCGCTGTCAGCATCCACATTCTCAGCCAAACCGATTAGGTCGTACGCCGTTAGGATGATGGAATCACCCGCTACAGTTTCGAAATCACCTGAATCGATACCATCATCAAACGCTTCCGGCTCATCTCCGTAATCAACGGTTGTTGCACTTACGGTTACGAAGAACTCACCATGGAAGTCTTCAGGAGGCGTCATTTGAATATTTGAGATATCCCAGTCGAACAGGTCGATGTATTGACCCGGCTCGGTGATCATCACGGTATTCACACCATCTGTTACCTCGAATCCAACAGGGAAACCTGTCATCACCAAGTTACTTAGTGTTTCTGAATCATCGACTAGGCCAACGTTCAGTCCCAAGTGACCCGTTTCATCTTCGCCGAAGACTAATGGACCGTCATGGTCAGTTGAAATCACCGCGCCATCTGCAACAGGACGTACGTACACAGGAATATCGAGAACCGTTTCGAACTCACCGTCACTCACAACAACTTGTAGGTCAGAAACACCCGCAAAGTCGCCTGTTGGTGTGAATGTCCAAGTACCATCACCGTTGTCTGTTACTTCACCACCATCTTCACCGTCTGCGGTAATAATGCGAGAAACAACAAGGTCCGCCGTATCAATGTCACCGAACAAGTTCATCAAGTCGCCAGCATCGAAGGTGAACGCGCCATCTTCGTTTGTGGTCATCATTGCGTTACCAACGTTAAACGGTGCGTCGTTAACAGGAATCACATCCACATTCAGCGACCCATCAACCACTTCTTCACCGTCAGTAGCTTGATAACCCAGTTCTACTAAGCCATTGAAGTCTTGAGTAGTCACTAAGTGATACATGCCGTCTGGTTGCTGAGTTAAGGTCGCATTGGCTGGAGCTCGAACTGTGATGCTCTCGATGCTGATCTCGTCGCCATCAAGGTCCGTGACTTGATCCGCGATGTAAGCTGGGTCAATCACCATGACCACATCTTCTTCGCCTTGCATCTCAATCATTGGTGCTTCAGGTGCATCATTCACTGGCGTGACATCGATGTTACCGTCGACTGAAATTGTCTCTTGGCCATCACTAACGTTAAACGTCATTGGCACATCGCCATTGAAGTTTTCGTTTGGTGTAAATGACCAAGTACCATCTTCGTTGTCTAGCAACTCACCCAAGCTAGGGTCGATTTGTAGACCCGAAGCTGACAGCTCGTCTGCGGTGTTATCTATATCCGTCGCCTGAGCCAACAACATATCTTGTGTGATAAGAATGGTACTGTCTTCGGCTGTGGTTAGTTTCACATCCTCAGATTCAGGTCCATCGTTCACGGCCAGAACTTCGATGCCTGCCGTTGTTGTAGCATTCGTACCGTCATCGTCGGTTACAACCACATCTAGGCTGATATCACCGTTAAAGTTCTCACTCGGCGTGAAGGTCACAGAACCATCATCGTTTTGAACCAATTCGCCGTCAGAGCCTGTGTAAGTAACGCTTTCAAGCGACACTTCACCATCAACGTCTGAGCTGTTCGCAATCAACTGCTCAGGGCTAATAGTAATCGAGCCATCTTCGTTCATTTGATAAGAGGTAGAGCCCGCCACTGGTGCATCATTCACATCCGTTACGGTCACATCAATATTGGCATCGACTGTCTCAGTGCCATCAGACACGGTGAAGCCAAGGTTTACATCGCCATTGAAGTTCTCGTTTGGAGCAAAGCTGTAAGTGCCATCACCGTTATCAGTGAACACACCTTCTGCGCCCGTGTAAGACACGTCCGTAATAGACAGGTCATCTCCGTCGATGTCTGCAGCGCCTGCTAATAGGTCTGCATCCGTGAAGATTAGCGTTCCATCTTCCTCAACGGTGAAGCTTTGGTCAGCGGCTGTTGGTAAGTCATTAACAGGGTTAACCGTTAAGTCGACGCCTGCTTGAACAGTTTCAAGGCCATCTGACACATCGAAGCTTAGGTCTATGTCGCCGTTGAAGTCAGCATCAGGAATGATAGTAAATGAACCATCATCGTTTGCTGTTACAGTCGCATTATCGCCTGCAGATAGGTTGCTTGCGGTCAGTGCATCACCATCAACATCGGATGCGTTAGCCAGCAACTGCTCTTGAGATAACGTAATGGAACCGTCTTCATCAACCGAGTAAGCCACGTTTCCAGCCACTGGTGCGTCGTTAACTGCAATGACTTCAATACCAGCGGTGGTTTGAGCCGTTGCACCGTCGTCATCAATAACCGTCACGTCAAGGTTGATGTCGCCGTTAAAGTTTTCGTTTGGTGCGAACGTTACCGAACCATCTTCATTTTGAACCAAGATACCGTCTGCACCTGAGTAGCTCACGCTATCAAGCGACACTTCCCCGTCCACATCAGAGCTATTAGCAATCAACTGCTCAGGGCTCAATGTGATGGTGCCATCTTCGTTCATTTGGTAAGACGTTGCGCCTGCCACTGGTGCATCGTTAACGTCTGTTACCGTTACGTCGATATTTGCATCAACCGTCTCTGTACCGTCAGATACTGAGAAGTCCAAACTTATGTCACCGTTGAAGTTCTCGTTTGGTGCAAAGGTGTAAGTGCCATCGCCATTGTCGGTAAACACACCCTCTGCGCCAGTGTAAGAAACATCGGCAACTGAAAGCTCATCACCATCAATATCAGAAACACCCGCTAGCAGTTGCTCGTCTGTAAAGGTAAGTGAACCGTCTTCTTCAATGGTGTAAGCGACATCTTCTACAACCGCGATGTCATTCACTGGATTCACAGTAAGGTCGGCCGTTGCAACAACCGTTTCAGTACCATCAGAAAGGTCGAAGCTAAGGTCAATATCGCCATTGAAATCGGCATCCGGTGTGATAGTAAATGAACCATCATCGTTTGCCGTAACGGTAGCGTTATCACCCGCAGTTAGGTTGGCAGCGGTAAGATCATCGCCGTCCACATCCGATGCTTGAGCAAGCAACTGCTCTTGGCTTAGCGTGATTGAACCATCTTCATCCACTGAGTAAGCCAAACCGCCAGATACTGGAGCATCGTTAACCGCGATAACTTCAATACCCGCCGTGGTTTCAGCCGTTGCCCCCTCTTCATCTGCAACGGTGACATCTAGGCTGACATTGCCGTTGAAGTTTTCATTTGGTGCGAAGCTGTAAGTACCATCACCATTGTCAGTGAAGATACCGTCTGCGCCTGAGTAGGAAACGTCGCTAACGGATACATCACCTTCAATGTCTGAGCTGTTCGCAAGAAGCTGTGCTTCAGAGATGGTAATCACGTTATCTTCGTCAACGCTGTAGGTCGTTGAACCTGCAACCGGCAAGTCATTAACAGCAATGACGTCGATACCTGCGGTTGTTTCAGCGGTTGCACCATCTTCATCCATAACAGATACATCAAGACTGATGTCACCGTTAAAGTTTTCGTTTGGCGAGAAGGTGTAAGTACCATCACCATTATCAGTGAACACACCATCAGTGCCGCTGTAGCTTACGTCGCTAACAAACACTTCCCCTTCAACATCTGAGCTGTTCGCCAGAAGTTGCGCATCGCTTAGGGTAATGCTGCCATCTTCTTCAACACTGTAAGCGGTGGTTCCAGCGACCGGTACGTCATTAATTGGCACAACTTGAACATCAATATTTGCCGATACAACATCCGTACCGTCACTCACATCGTAAGTTAGGTCGACGCTGCCATTGAAGTTCTCATTTGGAGCGAAGGTATAAGTGCCATCGCCGTTATCCGTAAACACACCTTCGGTGCCTTCGTAGTTAACAGATTCAACAGAAAGGTCGTCGCCATCGATATCCGTTGCACCAGCGAGTAACTGCTCATCAGTGAAGGTTAATGAGCCATCTTCATTAATGGTGTAGTCATGGTCATAAATAACCGAAAGGTCGTTAACTGCTGTTACGGTAACGTCAAGTTCCGCAGGTGTAACCCCTCCGTTGCCATCGTCCACGTTGTAGCTAATGGAGAATTCACCGTTGAAGTTCTCTTCCGGTGTAATGGTGTAAGTGCCGTCACCATTGTCAGTGATAAGAGCGTTCTCAATTGAAACATCTCCAACACTTGGTTCGTTACCCCCTGCATCACCGGAATCATCACCTTCATCGCCGGTTAGCAATTCAGAGATATCAATGCCGTTTTCATTCGCGAGCGCTTCTTCTGCCGTTGGCAAGTCGAATGCATTTTGAGTGCCTACATCTTGGCATGGAACAATAACGCCGTTCACAATATCGAATACATGCCAGTGGTCACCCGATGGGCTTTCAGATAAATCAGGGCTAAAGGTTTCAACCAATGTATCGCCAACAAACACCTGAACCTGTACATCTTCAACACCATCCACATCCCAACTTCTGCTGGTGTAGTTGTGTACTGAATAGTGCATGTCAGCATCTTGATAATTTGGAATAGTGATGGTTTCAGGACCACCGCCATTCGTGTCATCTACATCTTGCTGAACGACATTACCTTCACCCAAATCATGGCTCATGTCGCGATAGTAAATATGGTCTAGCTCACTGCCATTCTCTGTATCGTAGAGCCATAGATGGTTGTCCATATCACGTGGGCTTTCACCCCATGTAACCACGATACGCATATCTGTTTCTTCAAGTACTTCAGATATTGCAGTTACGCCACCGTTGGTATCTTCACCAGCTGGAACTAGGAAACTGCTGGTAATAGAGCCGTCTTGTTCAATAGTAACGGTACCTTGGTCAACAACAGGACCGCTCACAGAGTAGTTACCTGATTGATCGGTCACCGCTGTGTAAGAGTGACCCGCATTGTCGGTTAACGTCACATCCGCACCTGCGATTGGATTGCCAGTTTCAGCATCTAACACGGTACCGGTTACGGTTGTTTCATCACCCGGCTCTCCGATAATTGCGGTCATGTCATCGTCTTCGATGTCAGTCGCGAATTGTAGGAGCTCTTCTTGAGTAATGGTGTATGAACCGTCTTCTTCAATGGTTATCGCCACATCAGCAGAAACAATTGGCGCGTCGTTAACTGGGTCAACGGTTAAGCCTAAGTTAGCGGCAATTGGTGTGTCGCCATCGCTGATGCTGTAGGCAACGTCGATGTAGCCATTGAAGTTTTCGCTTGGAGTGATTGAGAACGTGCCATCGCCATTGTCGACAATCGTTGCGTCGTCACCCACTAAGGTTAAGTTGGAAGCGACAAGGTCATCTCCCTCAATATCAGCGGCATTCGCAAGTAGCTGCTCCTGCGTAATAGTGATGACATTATCTTCATCAACGTTCGCGTAAACATCGGATGTCGTTGGCAAGTCGTTGACTGGGTTTACGGTCAGATCGGCGTTCGCCACAATCGACTCAGTACCGTCCGAAATATCAAAGCTTAGGTCGATATCGCCATTGAAGTTAGCATCTGGCGTTACCGTAAAGGTGCCATCGCCATTATCAACAAGGGATGCATTGTCGCCTGCGCTTAGGTTGCTTGCGGTCAGGTCATCGCCATCCACATCAGATGCTTGAGACAGCAACTGCTCTTGAGTCAGAGTAATAGAACCATCTTCATCAATGCTGTATGCCAAGTCACCCGATACTGGTGGATCGTTAATTGGAAGAACATCAATGCTTGCGCTGGTGGCTACTGTCGCACCGTCTTCATCAGTCACCACTACATCGAGGCTAACATCGCCATCGAAGTTTGCGTTCGGCGCGAAGCTAAATGTTCCATCGCCATTGTCAGTAAAGATGCCGTCAGCGCCTGTGTAGTTCACGCTATCAATCGCCACTTCACCTTCAATATCAGAAGAGTTCGCCAACAGTTGCTCTGCACTGATGGTGATAACTTCATCTTCGTTTACTGAGTAACTGGTTGAGCCTGCGATTGGCGGATCGTTCACCTCAAGTACAGTGATTCCCGCTGTGGTCGCTTCTGTTGCCCCTTCTTCATCGGTAACAACAACCGCTAAGCTCACATCACCATTGAAGTTCTCGTTTGGCGAGAAAGTATAAGTGCCGTCACCGTTGTCTTCGAACACACCGTCACTGCCAGTGTAAGACACGCTATCAATCGCAACCTCACCTTCAATATCTGAAGAGTTGGCTAATAACTGTTCATTACTGATCGTTATTGAGTTGTCTTCATGCACAGTGTAAGACGTGCTACCTGCCACTGGTGGATCGTTCTCAGGCGTCACGCTCACATCAATGTTGGCTTGAACCGTATCCGTGCCATCTGACACATCAAAGCTGAAGTTCACATCACCATTGAAGTTCTCGTTTGGCGCAAAGCTGTAGCTTCCGTCACCATTGTCGGTAAGCACACCATCAGCACCCGTATATGTCACACCTTCGACTGTTAGGTTATCACCTTCAACATCCGTTGCACCCGTTAACAGGTCAGCGTCAGTGAAGTTAAGAACCCCATCTTCACCAATAGTTAATGCTTGGTCTTGTGGCTCTGGCGCATCATTGACAGGTGTTACCGTCAAGTCTAGGCCAGCCGCGACCATGTCTTCCCCATCGGTTACATCGTAACTAAATTCGATATTACCGTTGAAGTTTTCACTCGGTGTAATGGTGAAGCTGCCATCGTCGTTCATTTGAACGGTCGCATTTTCATCATTGGTAGTTAGGTTGATTGCTGATAAATCATCACCATCAATGTCAACAGCGTGCTCTAGCAACTGCTCTTGAGTTAGCGTGATGCTGTTGTCTTCGGCTGTCACAGCACTGATGTCACCATCAACTTCTGGAGCATCATTCGCTGGCGAGATATGAATCGTCACATCTTGGGTTGCCGTCGCGGTGGTGCCCGTATCAACATCAGTCGATGTCGCATTTACAGTTAGAACCACATCACCATTGAAGTCACCTGAAGGGATAAACTCTAGCCCTTCTAGCTCGCCTGGTTGCAATGACCATGTGCCATCACCGTTATCGGTACCTGCAGAAAGCGAGCTGCCTTCCGGCACATCTTCAATCAAAATAGCAAGGTTTTCTGAACCATCGGTATCAGTAAGCGCCGCATCAATATCAAGTGGTACAGGTGTATCTTCGGTACCAATGATTTGGTAATCCGCGTCAGACACTGTGATTTCAATGTTATCGATGCCAAACGACTCATCACTTACACCTTGATTCAAGGTTGAACCGAAGCCTAACTCAAGTTGGCCGTCTTCAACGGGTACCGTTAGGTTGATTTGGTGTGCTTGGTCGTTCCAACCACTGAAGCCTTCACCTTGCGACACGCCGTGAACAACTTCACCGACTTCATTGCCCGCTGAATCGTACAACGTTGTAGTGCCATCTTGAGTTTGGAACGCCGAGTTATCTAACGAAGTAAGCTCTTCGCCGCCGACAAAGATTTGGAATGACTCACCATCCCAAGAATCAATTTCGTAGAAACTGAACGAGATATTAACTTCGCTCACATCACTTGGAATGTCGTAAGTTTTGCTGACAGCTTCATCGCCACCAGTGCCACCAATACGACCTAGCATGTCACCTGATTCGAAGCCTTGTGAGCTTTCAGTACCGGTATTCCAACCGTTTGAGCCAGACTCGAAGTTGTCTGAAGCAATGACCAAGTCAGACGCAATCGACAGCTCTGGCATATCAACCACAGATTGAACATCAATTGTCGCTTCTGCTGGTACTGTCGCGGTACCGTCATTCACATCGAACGTCACATTCACATTACCGTCGAAGTTTTCATTCGGTGCGAATGTGTAAGTGCCGTCGCCGTTATCAACCAAAGTACCGCTATTTGAAGCAACATTTTCAACCGATAGGTTATCGCCATCAATGTCGCCCGTATTTTGCAGCAGTTGTTCTTCAGTGAAGGTAAAGCTGGTGTCTTCTTGAGTCACAAATTGTGGCTCACCGACTGTTGGCAAGTCATTAACTGGGTTAACCGTTAGATCAGCCGTTGCTTGAAGCGTCGCATCGCCATCAGTAATGTCGAAGTTCAAATCAATGTCGCCATTGAAGTTAGCATCTGGCGTGATAGTGAAACTACCATCATCGTTTGCTGTAACTATCGCATCACCACCAACAGTTAGGTTAGCCGCTGTTAAGTCATCGCCGTCAACATCGCTCGCTTGAGCAAGTAATTGCTCTTGGCTCAAGGTAATTGAACCATCTTCGTCCACGCTGTACGCCAAGTCACCCGATACCGGAGCATCGTTAACAGGCAGAACATCAATGCTTGCGTTGGTTGCTACGGTTGCGCCTTCTTCGTCAGTAACGACAATATCAAGGCTTACATCGCCATCGAAGTTAGCGTTTGGTGCGAAGCTGAATGTTCCGTCACCATTGTCGGTAAATATACCGTCTGAGCCTGTGTAGTTAACGCTATCAATCGCCACTTCACCTTCGATATCAGAAGCGTTCGCCAACAGTTGCTCTGAACTGATGGTGATAACTTCGTCCTCGTTGACTGAATAGCTCGTTGAGCCTGCGATTGGTGGATCGTTCACCTCAAGTACAGTAATACCCGCGGTGGTCGCTTCAGTTGCGCCCTCTTCATCAGTTACGACAACATCAAGGCTAACTTCGCCGTTGAAGTTTTCGTTTGGTGAGAAGGTGTAAGTACCGTCACCATTGTCTTCAAAGACACCATCAGCGCCAGTGTAAGTAACGCTGTCAACCGCCACATCACCTTCAATGTCCGAAGAGTTAGCAAGTAACTGTTCGTCGCTGATGGTAATTGAGTTGTCTTCATGAACGGTGTAAGACGTGCTACTCGCAACTGGTGGATCATTCTCTGGTGTCACGCTGACATCAATGTTGGCTTGAACCGTATCCGTGCCATCTGACACATCAAAACTGAAGTTCACATCACCATTGAAGTTTTCGTTTGGCGCAAAGCTGTAGCTTCCATCGCCATTATCAGTAAGAACACCATCCGTACCTGTGTAAGTAACGCCTTCAACCGACAGGTCATCCCCATCAATGTCAGTCGCACCTGTCAGCAAGTCTTCATCAGTGAAGTTCAAGATGCCGTCTTCGCCGATGCTGAACGTTTGATCTTGTGGTTGTGGAAGGTCATTGACTGGGTTAACGGTTAGGTCAGCCGTCGCAACCAGCGTATCTGTACCATCGCTAATGTCGAACGTTAGGTCAATGTCACCATTGAAGTTCGCATCTGGCGTAACGGTAAAGCTGCCGTCATCGTTAGCAACAACCGTCGCGTCTCCATCAACAATCAAGTTAGAAGCAGTAAGGTCGTCGCCATCTACATCACTCGCTTGAGAAAGAAGCTGCTCTTGGCTCAAGGTAATCGAACCGTCTTCCTCAACACTGTATGCAAGGTCGCCTGATACTGGTACATCGTTGATTGGTAATACATCAACCGTAATAAACGTATCAACCTGAGCGCCGTCTTCATCTTGAATGGTTACATCCAATTGAACTTGGCCGTTGAAGTTTTCATTCGGAGCGAAGCTACATGTACCGTCACCATTGATTGAGAAGATACCGTCTGGGCCATCGTAGTTGATCTCAACAAGCTCAACATCACCTTCAATATCAGAAGCGTTCAACAGAACTTGAGACTCATTGAAAGTCAGTACTGAATCTTCATCGATGGTGTATGACGTAGGGCCAGCAACTGGCGGATCGTTCACCTCAAGGACAGTAATACCCGCCGTTGTTGCTTCAGTCGCTCCATCTTCATCCGTCACGACAACATCTAGGCTAACTTCGCCATTGAAGTTCTCGTTTGGAGAGAAGGTATATGTGCCGTCACCGTTGATTTCCAGAACACCGTCGCTACCACTGTAAGTCACGTTATCAATTGCGACTTCGCCTTCGATATCCGAAGAGTTCGCTAGCAATTGTTCGTTACTGATCGTAATAGAGTTGTCTTCATGAACCGTGTAAGACGTGCTACCCGCAACCGGAGGATCATTCTCTGGCGTCACGCTCACATCAATGTTAGCGGTTACCGTATCGGTTCCATCTGATACATTGAACGAGAAGTTCACATCGCCATTGAAGTTTTCATTCGGCGCGAAACTGTAGGTGCCATCGCCATTATCGGTTAGGACACCATCTGCGCCAGTGTAAGTTACACCTTCAACACTTAGGTCGTCCCCTTCAATGTCCGTTGCACCTGTTAATAGGTCTTGGTCATTGAACGTTAACACGCCATCTTCGCCGACTGTGAATGCGTGGTCTTGTGCTTCTGGACCGTCATTTACTGGTGAAACTGTTAACTCAAGGTTGGTAGAGACAACATCATCACCATCAGACACATCAAACGTAAAGCTCACATCGCCATTGAAATCAGCATCTGGCGTTAATGTGTACGTACCATCACCGTTATCGGTAATCGTAACGCTCTCATCATCGGTTGCTAAATTCAGAGCCGTCAACTGATCGCCATCTAAATCACGCGCATTAGCCAATAAGTCTTCTTGCGTAATGATGATTGAACCATCTTCTTCAACCGTTGCAGAAACCGGAAGTGCTTCAGGTGCGTGCTCAATGTGCGCGCCTGTCGCGTTAATGTAGATGGTTTGAGATACCGTTTCAGAATCATCATTCGATAACTCTGTCGCAGTTGCGGTTACATGAACTTCAAGCTGCTCATTGAAGTCTTCTGGTAACTGGATTTGTAACGCATTTTCGATAGCCGTTGTTGGTAAGTTCACCGTACCATCAGGGCCAACCGTTACTTCACCGCTGTAGATTTGGCTGTTCACTTCACCGACATCGATTGTGAAGTTGAAGTCAGAATAGTCAGCATCTCCGCCGCCATACAAATCTTCAAATCCGTAAACCAGCTCGCCGTCTTCATTAACCGTAGTACGAGTATGTTCGATACCATCTTGGTTTAGCTGAGAGCTTGAACCACCATGGAAGATCGCGTCACCATTCTGGCCTTGAATCACTGTCTCGGTTCCATCAGCAGCCACAAAGACAAGTTGAGGATCAACCGTATCCATGTTCGCAGGCGAACCATCCTCAGCACGGAACTCGTACTTACCGTCTTGCATCGCATCAAAGTCGTTGTGCTGATGTCCGTTTGGAATTAAGAACAGGTTAAAGCTTTCGCCTTCCTCGACTTGGAAGCTGAATTGATATTGCCCTGGAACAAGGTCGCCGCCACCACCAACTTGTGATGCGTTTTCGTAAACAACTTCAACACCTGTGATGTTGCCGTCTTCGTCTACTTTGTAGTAACCCGCAGCGTTTTGGTAGCCAGCCGTCTCACCTTCAAACGTTACTGTGATTTCAGTGTCGTTGTAACTGGTGATACCGTTCTCTTGGTCATTCAGAACGCCTTCGTTATCGTATTGAATAACCGAACCTTCTGGCACACCATCTACTGTAACAGTGAGTGTTTCAGACAAGTCTTGGTCGACAAGTGCCGCAGCAATGTTCAGTTCAACAATACCGCCTGGCTCAACCAAAATCGCCTGGTCGTCGACGTTAACACCATCACCATCCGTGATAACTAAGTCAGGCGCATCAGCAACTGCTTCAATGTGAACATTAATGTCTTGTTCAACCTCATCCGTACCGTCTGTTACCGTAAAGCTGAACTGCAGATCACCACTGAAGTGCTCTTCAGGAACGAAGCTGAACGTGCCGTCACCATTGTCGGTGACTGTGCCTTCATCGCCAGAGTAATTGATGCTAGTAACGCTTAGGTCGTCGCCATCAATATCAATCGCACCACTCAACAGATCCTCTTGAGTGAACAGGATGCTGCCATCCTCTTCGATGTGGTACAGGCCTGGAGCAACAATTGGAATGTCATTTACCGGATTAACGGTCAATGTCATGTCATTAGACGTGCTTAGCTCACCGTCGCTCACCTCATAAGTGAATGCAATATCGCCATTGAAGTTCTCTGAAGGTGTCACTGTGTACGTGCCATCACCATTGTCTACAATGCTGGCATTTGGATCGTTAGTTTCAAGCGCGCTTGCAAATAACTCATCGCCATCTTGGTCGCTCGCGTTCTCCAACAACATTTCTTGTGTAACGAGGATTGAACCATCTTCGTCGACATCTGCCACCATTGGCGTCGCTTCTGGCGCATCGTTGACGAACTCAACTTTTAGGTCGATGTTTGCGGCAACCACATCAGTGCCATCGCTCACATCAAACGCTAAGTCAACGTTACCGAAGAAGCCCTGCTCTGGTGTTAATGTGTATGTTCCATCGCCATTGTCTGTGACTTCTACCGTGTCGCTTGCACTCGTCACATTCACAACTGACAGTTCGTCGCCTTCAATGTCTGTCGCTTGTGCTAATAGTTCAGCTTCGGTAATGGTAATCGCTTGACCGTCTTCCGTAGTGAAAGACATGTCAGGCACGTCTGGAGCATCGTTGATAGGGTTTACGGTTAGGTTGAGGTCAGCCGCAACAGTTTCGATCGCGTCAGTGACATCATAAGTAAACTCAATCTCACCAAAGAAATCTGCACTTGGTGTAATAGTGAAGCTACCGTCTGGGTTTTCTACAACAACCGCATTTGGATCGTTGGTCGCAAAGTTAACCGCTTCAAGGTTATCGCCATCTACATCGGTTGCATTCGCTAACAGATCCTCTTGAGTGATAGTGATTGAACCATCTTCATCAACAGCGGCTTCAATTGGACCACCAACCTCTGGGCCTTCATTGACAATTTCAACGTCAACTCTTGCTGTACTTGGTGCGCTTGCTTGGCCATCACTGATATCGAAAATCAGATTCACTTCACCGTAGAAGTCTTCTGTAGGTTCGAAGGTAAAGGTATTATCACCGTTATCCGTTAACGTACCTTGCGTTTGGTCTGCAAGTAATAGGTTTTCGACATGAAGAATGTCGCCATCAACATCGGTAGCACCAGACAATAGGTCTTTCGCTTCGATGATCATGGAGCCGTTTTCAAGCATTTGGGTGTGCAATGGTTCACCCGGAACCGGCACATCATTGACTGGTACGACCGTTAGGTCTAGATGCGTTGCAACTTCATCAGTTCCATCAAACACCTTGTAGTCGATGTCGATTTCACCATTGAAGTTTTCATTCGGCATGAAGGTAAACGTACCATCGCCGTTATCAACTAGCTCACCGTTATCACCACCGTAAGTGATGTCAGAAATAGATAGCGTATCGCCTTCCACATCTGTGGTGTTCGCTAGCAAGTCATCTGCACTGAACGTGATACCTTCATCTTCATCTGTCGATAGAACAATCGGGCCAGAAACGATTGGCGCATCATTTACTGATTCGAAATTGATATTGATGATATTGCTGTCTGTCAGCTCACCATCGGTAACTTGGTAACCAAGTTCGATTTCACCATGGAAGTTTTCATCCGGTGTTACCGTCCAAGTGCCATCACCATTATCGGTGAGTGTTGCATGCTCTGAGTTTTCACCCACTAGCTCTAGATTTTCAATATCAAGGTCGTCGCCATCAATATCAGATGCTTGCGCCAGTAGTTGCTCTTCGGTAATCACAACCGAAGCAAACTGGGCAGAACCATCGGTATCGACAGTAATATTCGGAAGATCAGCCGTTAACTCGATTTCGTTGTCACCCGCATGGATATTCAACTCAACCGTTTCAGTAATCTCTGAACCATCTACACCAATCGATGTAAACACCGCTTCATCATGACAAGTTTGTGACACTGTCATGTTTTGAACGACGTAAGTACCATTACCTTGCACGGTACCAAGCTCAAAGTAGGACACTGGTTGATCAACCGTTAGCGTGTAATCTGTCTCGAAAGTACCACGGTCTTCTTTGTGGTAAGTCATCGAGTCAATTAGGTCGCCATCCTCATTGAACGCTTTGATTTCTACTTCTGTAAAGTGACGAGACTCTTCCATGAACCAGCCACCCAAACCATCTAGGTGGAAACTGATTTCATTGATGTCTTGACCTTCAACTGAAACCGTCAGTTTCTCATCACCACTTAAGCCTTGGCGGTCAGTATCACCGATACCATGACCAATGTGGGTGTTGCCATTCCAGGCACCAAGAGGGTCATCGTTACTTTGAACAGTTACCGTTAAGTCACCATCTGAGAACTCACGCGTATAAGGGTCAACTTCTGTACCCCAATCATCCACACTCGCGTTATCGTCAAACGTACCGATTTGTGTGGTGTGTGTACCTTCAGCAAGAGCATCTTCACTTGGAACAAAGCGCACTTCGGTATCTGCAGGAACTTCTTGTCCTACTTCCAGTACCACCCATTCGTCATTAACATTTGCTTCAATGATGCCGTTTTCTGGCGCTTGGTCTAAACGTAGTGCTGGTTCTTCACGAAGTGTCACACCAACTGTTTGGTCTTCTTGCGCTTGGATGAAGATTTCATCGCCCGCTTCTGGCGCATCGTTGACAGGGTTAACCGTCAAGTCGAGTGTCGTCAGAACTTCATTCTCACCATCACTGATGCTGTATGTGAAGTCCAACTCGCCATTGAAGTTTTCTGTGTGCGTAATAGTGAATGAACCATCGTCATTAGTAACAGTTGTCGCATCTGGATCGTTGGTTTGTAGGTTAGATGCCGTTAACTCATCACCTTCAACATCGGTCGCATTAGCGAGTAACTGCTCTTGAGTAATGGTGATTGAATTATCTTCATCGACTTCAGCCTGAATGCCCGAAGTTTCAGGTCCATCATTCACAGCAATAACATCGATGCCAGCGGTTGTGGTTGCGGTTGCACCGTCTTCGTCAACGACAACAACGTCTAGTGAAATATCACCATCGAAGTTTTCATTTGGCGTAAAGGTGTAAGTACCATTGCCATTATCAACAAATGAGCCGTCATCACCGAAGTACGATACTCCAGACAGTGAAACATCGCCTTCTACATCGGAAGAGTTTGCCAATAGTTGCTCATCACTGATCGTGATTTGGCCATCTTCTTGGACTGTGTAAGATGTCGAGCCCGCTACCGGTGGATCATTCTCAGGCGTTACGCTGACATCAATAACAGCTGATGTTGAATCAGTACCGTCAGAGACATCGAATGAGAATTGAACATCACCATTGAAGTTCTCGTTTGGAGCAAAGCTATATGTGCCGTCGCCATTATCGCTAAGAACACCATCTGCACCTGTGTAGAGTACGTTTTCAATCGACAGTTCATCACCATCAATATCCGACGCACCTGCAAGCAGGTCAGCATCGGTGAAGAGTAACGTACCGTCTTCTTCAATCGTGAACTGTTGATCTTGCGCTTGTGGCAAGTCATTAACCGGATTCACGGTAATGTCTAGGCCAACTTGAACTGAACCACCATCGTTATCGATGATATCGAAGTTCAGATCTAGGTCACCGTTGTAATCTGCGTTCGGTGTGATGGTGTAGCTGCCATCATCATTGTGTTGGATGGTCGCATTTTCATCAGTAGATAGATTGATAGCTTCTAAGTTATCGCTATCGATATCACCTGCTCTTGCTAGCAATTGCTCTTGGCTTAGCGTGATGGAGCTATCTTCATTGATGGTGTAAGCCAAATCGCCCGATACTGGCGCATCATTGATTGGCAATACATCAACGTTAATGTGTGTTTCAACCGTTGCGCCATCTTCATCTTGAATGGTCACACCCAATTGAACCTGACCATTGAAGTTTTCGTTGGGTGCAAAGCTGCATGTACCATCACCATTTACAGTGAAGATACCGTCAGAGCCATCGTAGTTAATGCCAACGAGTTCTACATCGCCCTCGACATCCGAAGCATTCACAAGAATCTGAGATTCACTGAACGTCAGAACCGAATCTTCATCAATGGTGTATGACGTTGGACCCGCAACCGGTGGATCATTCACTTCTAGAACGGTGATGCCCGCCGTGGTTTCGTCAATCGAACCGTCTTCATCGGCAACAATAACGTCAAGGCTGATATCGCCACTGAAGTTTTCATTAGGAAGGAAGGTGTAACTGCCGTCACCATTATCTTGGAACACACCATCTGTGCCGCTGTAAGTTACACTGTCAACCGACACGGCACCTTCAACATCAGAAGAGTTTGCAAGCAACTGTTCATCAGAAATTGTGATGGCATTGTCTTCATTGACCATGTATGAGGTTGAACCCGCAACTGGCGGATCGTTCTCAGGTGTCACACTCACATCAATGTTAGCGCTGACCGTTTCTGTGCCATCAGACACATCGAAACTGAAGTTCACATCGCCATTGAAGTTTTCATTTGGCGCAAAGGTATAAGTACCATCACCGTGGTCGGTCAGTACGCCATCACCACCTGTATAACTAATACCTTCAACGGTTAAGTCATCGCCATCAATATCGGTGGCACCGGTGAGTAGGTCGGCATCTGTAAATTGAAGCGTACCGTCTTCTGCAATACTGAATTGTTGGTCTTGAGGAACCGGCAAGTCATTAACTGGGTTAACAGTAAGATCGGCGGTTGCTTGAACTGTGTCAGTACCATCAGTGATGTTGAATTGAATATCAATGTCACCATTGAAGTTCTCATCTGGAACGATGGTAAAGCTACCATCATCATTGGCGGTTACCGTTGCGTTTCCATCAACCGTTAGGTCGCTCGCGGTCAGGTCTTCGCCTTCTACATCGGACGCTTGAGACAACAGCTGATCTTGGCTCAGTGTGATTGAACCATCTTCGTTAACGCTGTAAGCCAAATCACCAGACACTGGCACATCATTGATTGGTAACACGTCAACATTGATGACGGTTTCAACTTCTGCACCGTCGTCATCACGAATGGTGACATCAAGCTGAACTTGGCCATTAAAGTTCTCATTCGGAGCGAAGCTACAAGTGCCATCACCATTTACAGAGAAGATGCCCTCAGGGCCATCGTAGCTAATACCCACAAGCTCAACATCCCCTTCTACATCTGAGGCATTAAGTAACACTTGTGATTCACTGAAGGTCAGCACTGAGTCTTCATCAATGGTGTAAGACGTAGGGCCTGCGACTGGCGGATCATTCACTTCAAGAACGCTAATACCCGCAGTTGTCGCATCGGTTGCACCATCTTCATCAGCAACAACCACATCCAGTGCAATTTCACCGCTGAAGTTCTCATTTGGCGAGAAGGTGTAAGTACCGTTACCATTGATTTCGAGGACACCGTCGCTACCAGAGTACGTCACGCTGTCTATCGATACATCACCTTCAATATCTGAAGATGTTGCCAATAGTTGTGCATCAGAAATGGTAATCGAATTGTCTTCATTCACCGTGTAGGACGTTGAACCCGCAACTGGCGGATCGTTCTCTGGAGTCACGCTAACATCAATGTTTGCACTAACCGTTTCTGTGCCATCAGACACATCGAAACTGAAGTTGACATCACCATTGAAGTTTTCGTTTGGTGCAAAGGTATAAGTACCATCACCATGGTCTGTTAATACACCGTCACCGCCTATGTAGCTGATGCCTTCTACGGTGAGGTCATCGCCATCGATATCGGTGGCACCAGTAAGCAGGTCAGCGTCAGTGAATTGCAGCGTACCGTCTTCTTCAATGCTGAATTGTTGATCTTGAGGAACCGGCAAGTCATTGATTGGGTTAACAGTAAGATCGGCGGTTGCTTGAACCGTGTCAGTACCATCCGTGATGTTGAATTGGATATCAACGTCACCATTGAAGTTCGCATCAGGAACAATGGTGAAGCTACCATCATCATTAGCGGTTACCGTTGCGTTTCCATCAACCGTTAGGTCGCTCGCGGTTAGGTCTTCACCTTCAACATCGGACGCTTGAGACAACAACTGATCTTGGCTCAATGTGATTGAACCGTCTTCGTTAACGTTGTAAGCCAAATCACCCGAGACTGGTGCATCGTTAATTGGCAGAACATCCACGTTGATGACGGTATCAACTTCTGTACCATCTTCATCACGAATGGTCACATCAAGTTGAACTTGGCCATTAAAGTTCTCGTTCGGTGCAAAGCTACAAGTGCCGTCACCATTTACCGAAAAGATACCGTCAGGGCCGTTGTAATTAATACCAACAAGCTCAACATCCCCTTCTACATCAGAAGCATTCAGTAGCACTTGTGACTCACTGAACGTCAGTACTGAGTCTTCATCAATGGTGTAAGACGTTGGGCCTGCGACTGGCGGATCATTCACTTCAAGTACGGTGATACCCGCAGTTGTCGCATCGGTTGCACCTTCTTCATCGGCAACCACTACATCTAGAGCAATTTCACCATTGAAGTTCTCGTTTGGCGAGAAGGTGTAAGTACCGTTACCGTTGATTTCAAGGACACCATCACTACCCGAGTAAGTCACGCTGTCTATCGATACATCACCTTCAATGTCTGAAGATGTTGCCAATAGTTGTGCATCAGAAATGGTAATCGAATTGTCTTCATTAACTGTGTAAGACGTAGAGCCAGCAACAGGTGGATCGTTCTCAGGTGTCACACTCACATCGATGTTGGCAGAGACTGTATCGGTACCATCTGATACATCGAAACCGAAGTTTACGTCGCCATTAAAGTTTTCATTTGGCGCAAAGCTGTATGAGCCATCACCATGGTCTGTCAGTACCCCATCAGTCCCTTCATAACTGATGCCTTCAACCGTGAGATCATCACCCTCAATATCGGTTGCACCGGTTAGCAGATCTGCATCAGTAAACTGCAGCGTACCGTCTTCTTCAATGCTGAACTGTTGATCTTGAGGAACTGGCAGATCATTGATTGGGTTAACGGTTAAATCGGCAGAAGCTTGAACCGTGTTAGTGCCATCTGAGATATCAAAGCTGATATCAATGTCGCCATTGAAGTTCTCATCTGGCGTGATGGTAAAACTGCCATCGTCGTTTTGAGTAACTGTCGCATCGCCGCCAACCGTTAGGCCACTAGCAGTTAGGTCATCGCCTTCCACGTCAGAAGCTTGAGAAAGCAATTGCTCTTGGCTTAGACGAATCGAACCATCTTCATCGACTGAGTAAGCTAAGTCACCAGACACTGGCGCATCATCAACCGCCGTAACACTCACATCAATGTTTGCAGACACCGTATCGGTAGCATCTGACACATCAAAACCGAAGTTTACATCGCCATTGAAGTTTTCGTTTGGAGCAAAGGTGTAAGTCCCGTTACCGTTGTCAGTAAGAATACCGTCGCCACCGTCGTAGGTCACACCTTCAACAGTAAGGTTGTCACCTTCGATGTCCGTTGCGCCTGTTAATAGGTCTGCATCGGTGAAGATGAGTGTGCCATCTTCCTCTATTTCAAACGTTTTATCTTCAGGAACCGGCGCGTCATTAATCGGACGTACCGTTAAATCAATTGCGCTGCTAATCGTTTCTTGGCCGTCACTGATGTCGAAAGTAAGGTCAAGTTCACCATTGAAGTCAGCTGAAGGAACTACTGTGAAAGTACCGTCACCATTGTCTTGAACGGTTGCATCAGCACCAACTTGAACGTTAGATGCAACCAGTTCGTCCCCATCTACATCACTTGCGTATTCGAGTAATTGTTCTTGAGTGAATGTTATGGAGCCATCTTCATCCATGATGTAAGCCAGATCTTGTTCTGCTTCTGGCGCATCATTTTCACTTTCTACTTGGATTTTAAACGTTTCGCTTACTGTTTCAGAATCAAAGTCATCTTCTACTTCACTGATGGTCTCTTCATCTGAAGCTTGAACATCAACGGCAAATGTCTCTTCGACTGTCTGTGAATCGAGGTCGTCACCGACTTGTTGCTCACCCGATTCAGAAGATGTAGAACTCGACGCTGCAGAGGTACGTGCAGCTTGGCCTTGTTCTTCATTACCTTCAGCGTCTGCTCCACCTGTCGCAGACTCTGCGTTATCGCCACCTACTGCTTGAGCGCCAGCACCTGCTGCTCCGCCACCACTGCCAGCAGCATTGTCCGAGCCAGCTTCCGAAGCCGCACCACCGACTACATTGGATTGTGCTGCGTCTGAATCTCCATCGCTTTCTGGCGTCTCTTCTTGAACAGCCGCACCAGAAGCCGACGCATCTTCAGCATTACCTGCGCCACTCGGATTGTCTTCTAAAGCCTGATTAACCTCGTCGGCCGCATCCGTGTTTTCAGCACCCGTCGCTATTGTCGACGCAATCGTATTCTGTTGATTTTGTTGATTCTGCTGTTGGGAGGGCGTACCCGCGTCGTTCGTGTCCGTTTGTTCTACCGCGTCATTGAGATCTTCATTTTGGTTGTTTTGGTTATTTTCGCCTGCCATTACAGCCTCCGTTGCTACTAGCTAACTGATCGTATTTAGAGGCATTAAAGGACACCATTTTGAAAAACCAAGTTTTTATACAACTTTTGTCATATTTTTCTTTTTATGCATAAAGAAGTAAAAAAAATTTGAAAACTGCCTTTAAAGATCCTTAGTTATTGTGATGAAAGCAATTAAGGCAGTGGAATGATGATAGACATGACGAATTTATTGCGTTCAATCGACAACAACCACAAAGGGCTGCAATTGCTGCTAGGCGACTTTTATAAGGACTTTTCGGACGCACCGATGAACATAGAGATGCTTCATAAAGGTAATCGTTTTGATGAACTCAACAACTACTCTAAAAAATTGAAAACCATCTTAACTTTGTTATGCGACCAAGACCTGCCGCCCAAAATGGCCAAGTTGGAACATTTGAGTAAACACGAATTCCCTGCGCCGGAAGCGCTTTTAGAAGATGTGAAAACTGAACTACAAAACGTCAATGGACAAATCAATCACTTGCTGGATATTAAGGAAGTTGTAGATGACGAGTCATCGAGGTAGGTCATGAGCAATAACCAAATAGAGCATCACCTCAGAAAAGCGCTCGTTTCTAACAACGAGGCTTCCAAGGTCACAGCAGATGACACCATCGTGCTTGCAAGTGCGATGACAAGCGTTCACAAGACGTTGCTCATCATTTTTCTGCTTGCTTTGGTGGCTATCGCCGTGGCGTCACAAGCACGCATCGACATTGTCGTTTCTGTGCGTGGCGAGCTGTTACTAGAGTCTGATGTTGAGAAAGTTCAACACCTAGAAGGCGGTATTTTAGAAGAGCTGTTAGTGAGAAAAGGGGAAGTTGTGTATGAAGGCCAGCCTATTGCTCGAATCCGCTCACTCGACCGTAACACCCAACTCGATACAGTGAACACTGAAATCATTCAGTTGGAACTCGATAAAATTCGTTATGAAAGCTTACGTGACATGATCGAACCAAACTTTGCTTCTTACATCGAAAAGTACCCAGAACAAGTTCAAGTCAACATGAATACGTGGCAGCAAGAGTTCTCGAAGAACCGCTCCAACGAAGAGCTGATCACTCACGATATTAAACACAAAAACTCTCTGATTGGATCAATGCTAAAGCGTCGCAAAAGCTCAGAGAACCAACTCTCGCTCATTCGCAAACAACTCAACATCAAAAACACGCTTTATAAAGAAGAGATGGCGTCCTATGTCGACGTTCTAAATATGAAAGTACAAGAATCCAATATGGTTCGTGAGATTGAAAACCTTGATGAGTCCGTCATGAACGAACGTTTCCAGCTCGACAAACTCGAAAAACAACATCGAGATTTAGTTGAGAACCGCAACTCTGAGTACCAAGCACAGATCATCCAGGCCAATAAAGACCTCAAACTAAAACGGATCTTGCAACCACAACATTCCGATAAGGTAGACCGCTTAATCGTCTACTCACCAGTGGATGGTGTGGTCGACAAATTACACTTCAACTTCCGTTCTGCGGTAATACCACCCGGCGAGAGTATCGCTGATATTGCACCAATCAATAACTCCCTACACGGTGAAGCGAAAATTCCGCGTAAAGACATGGGGTTTGTCGAAATTGGCCAAGCGGTAAAAGTAAAAATGGATACTTATAACTTCGCAAAATATGGATTTGTTGAGGGAACCATCGCCTCAATTAGCCGTTCATCATACGAAGAAGAAGATGCCGAATTCTATTTGGCAGAGATTGAAATTGATCGAAATTTTCTTGAGCGAGGAGGCACTCAATACAAATTATCACCTTATATGGAATTTACCGCCGACGTCAAAACAGGCTCGCGTCGCGTTATCGAGTACGCAGCAAAACCGGTGATGTCAGCCATCGAAGATGCATTCGATGAGAGGTAATCAATGAGCGGAAAACCTTCTTATAACATTTCCGTACCCGTTCTACGTCTGAGCATATTATTCAGCGTAGTACTGGCGGCGCTCGCTTTCTATTTATACTTTTCTTGGTCAAAAGTAGATTCGGTCGCTCAAGTGCAAAGTGCCCCACTGCTCATACAAGCTCAGAAGCTTAATCAGACCATCGAACAAGATATTCAAACTCTACAGCAGTGCTTAAGTACCGACACTTGTGGTACTAACGAATTCAATCTAGTTAACTTGAAGCGTGAAATAGATGAATTTAGATCGCTAGCCTCTTTGAACAAAACTGAGTTCAGCTTGGTTGGCGCGACTGAATACACCCAACTTGAATTAGCGATCAATCGCTTTTCCGACAGCACTAAAACACGCAACGACGTACTCGACTTATACCTGTCACTGACCAACAACTACCTACAAATGGACGACAACTACCGCACCATGTTCAACAACCATGCGAGCGACTTGATGTCAGAGAAAAACGAGTTCTTTATCTGGTTGTTTATGGTGGTCGTGATACTGGCAGTAATCACGGTCCTATCGAATTCAGTTGCTATGTTAAAGCTGAAGAAATCCAGCTCTAATGAACGAGAAATCGACTATGAGTTCGATGCCCTCTATCAAGAGCTGAAACAACTCGACTTACAAAGACTCGAAGAGCTTCTGAATGAAGTGAGCATCAATCCGAAGCAACGCCAGATCTACTCTCACCTCAAACTGATCTTCAGTAAATTGGAAGACCAAAAGCGCAATAACGACCTCTACAAACAACTGTATGCGCTAATCGGGTATGAGATCCGCGGTATCACCAACACCATCAACGGCGGTGTCCAATATCTGGTTCAAGAAACCGATGAAAACGGCGTATTGATGGCGAAGGATATTACCTCTGCGTGTAGTACCTTATCTGAGTTAGCAGAAAACTATAACCGTTTGATTTCACAGGGTACGGAAAGTAAGTCGAAGGAATTCTCGCTACTGAGCGTGTTGTCTGAATTGATGATTCATATCAGCGCCAAAGTACAGAGGAACGAAGGTCAACTCGACTGCTTTATCTCTGACAATTTGCCGAACCGTGTTGAAGGCCAATCCACCAGCTTGTTCTGGATCTTGTTTCTGCAACTTTCTAACGCCATCCAACTTAAATCAAACAAGAAGTTATTCGTGACAATAGAGTCTGGCGCCGCTTCGGATATGGAAAATACACGTGTCACCATCAATCTTAACTTCCTTTCAACGTTAGATGTCTCTGTTGCCAAACTCAATAAGCTCCATTGGAGCGATCATAAACACCATACTGCTAACACAGACGACTTAGCGAAAAGCGTATTAAAAGATTACGGGTATTACGAAAGTCACTGGTTCCAATCGGGTACACAGGAGCGTTTTCAGATCGAGCTTGATCTCAAGGCGAAGAATTTCCATACAGAGAAAACTCGCTTCGACGGCAAGCGTTTACTGCTATGCGCCAATACACAAGTTCGTATCGATGTAATGAAGAAAATGCTCAATAACTTGGGGCTTGATATCACTGAAATCCGCACTGCAAATGAGTTGTTTTCAGCGGCGAAGACCTTTGGTGAGTACGATGCCATCATGTTGACCGATACTTTTGAACCCAACAAGTTACCATCACTCAGTAAAACGGTGAAATCTCAACTTAAGAGTCACCCAAATACCAAGCTGTTGCTTTCAGTAACCAATACTCAGCATGCACAAGAGTGTCACAGCTTCGTCGATAAGATCATCAACTCCCCTGCGATTCCTTATGAGTTTATTCCGAACTTACTCACCATTATGGAAGCAGAAGCATCAGAAGAGCAGATGGAGAACAGCTCATTCCTTATCGTAGAGGATGACCGAGTTCAACAAATCTTACTTAAACGAATACTCACCAAACAAGAGTATGAACCAGATACGGTTGGCGATGGTGCCGACGCAGTTGAGCACTTCATGAATAAACGTTCTGACATCATTTTCATGGACTGCATCATGCCAGGTATGGGCGGCATTGAAGCGACCAAACGCATTCGCCAGTTTGAACAAGAAAACGAGAAAAACCCTTGCACCATCATAGGGGCAACCGCATTGACCAGCAGTAACGAACACCAGGCTTGTATTGAGGCCGGAATGGATTACGTGATCAGCAAACCTTATAAAAGCGACCAAATCATCAAGGTGATCAACAAGTATGTGGCGGTACAAAAACTTAACTAGCAGCATCATGGCTGCACTTGTATTAAGCACGACACCTTCAGCATCGGCGACGACCCTGCTTGAAGCGGTAGAGCTCGGCCTGCAAAACAGCCTGTCTCTTCGCGCCAGTGATAAAGGTGTGGAAGAGAACGAATACAACATTGGGATCAGTCGCTCTAAATTTCTGCCTTCACTCAATGGTGCTGCCGATACCACATGGAACGAGAATGAAACCTTGCTATCGAGCGTACCCGATGAAACCTCTAGCTATAACTCAAACAGCTACAGCCTTTCGTTATCCCAATCCATATTCAATCTTGGTGACATTTTTAAATATGGGACGGCAAAACTCGACTTCAATATTGAAGAGATTAAACACGAGAACAAAGTCCAAAGCACCATTTCGGAAATCGGGTCTCAATACTTTGAGTATTTAAAAAACAACGCCCAAATTAAAGCGACCAAGGTTGAGCTTAAATCGTCCGAAACGCGTGAACATCAAATGCGACGCAATGTAGAGCTAGGTAACACCGCAGCCAGTGAGCTGTACGAAGTGATTGCTCAGAAAGAAGGTGTGTCGAACAGACTAAGAACCTTGCAGAAAGATCGTCGTGTCATTCTCAACGGGCTCTCTATTCAAATTCAATACCCTATCACTCCGTCGCAAGACATATACGAAAGCGTGCCGTTAAAAGAGATCAACGAAACCGAGCAACGCACGATCATGGATCAGGCGTTAAAGCTCAACAACGACTTGTTGGTGGCAAAGAAAAACGTAGAGAGAAGCCGCAGAAGCTTAAAAGAGAGCGGTTCGAACTTCTTACCGACCGTTTCGCTTTCAGCCAGCTATCGACACGATGATGCCAATAACTACGATAAAACCGACATTACAGCAACAGGTGAAAGTAACTCAACCAGTGTTGGCTTAAACCTCGCCGTGCCTATCTTGTCTGGTGGTTCTGATTACTATGGCTATCAAAAATCATCGACGGCCATCGAACGTACTGAGCTGCTTTACCAAGATTCGCTTTATACCACACGTAACAGCGTGAATACCTCAGTGCTCAACATTAACGATTTCTCGCAGTCTATAAGCAGTTTCGAAAACATCATTCGCGCCAACTACGCCTCTTATAAAGGGATTCAAAGAGCCTACCAATTAGGCACGCGTACCATCACCGACTTGCTAGCGGCGGAAAGTAAACTGTTCAGTGCTTTGAGAGACTATGAAAGCGCACGATACGACTACATCATCGAGACCATCAAGCTTGAGCAAATTAAAGGCATACTCTCAATTCAATCGATAGAGAGCATCATGCAATTAATGAGCGATATTGAGGGACGAGACAATCAAGATTTGGTGCCTAAACACCTTCTCTCAACGGAGTCATTGAGGAAAGGAGGTCGCAATGCAAACTGAGCAGTTTTCGCAAAAGATCAACATGGCAGATAAGTGTTATCTGACTTTCTCAACGATAATATCGACCCTGTTTGGCTTGGTACTGCCCTTCTCTATTCTGATCATTTTTGACCGAGTATTACCCAACCAAGCTCAAGATACTCTGTTCTTATTGTTCGCGATTATCTTGATTTCTATCTTCCTCGACTATCACTTAAAAAATCAGGAAGAGAAGATTTCCTCTGTCATCATGAGGCAGTTTGAGACCAACTTAACCAATAAGGTATTTCAATCCATCTGTTTGGCTGAGATCTCAAAATTCCGCCGCTTAGAACCGGGCGAATACCTAGAACGAATCTCAACCATTCCAGAGCTTAAAACCTTCTTTGGTGGCGAATCAGTTCGAGCGCTGATCAATCTTGCCGTCAGTGTGATTACCATCCTCATTATTGGCCTTATCAACATATGGGCTGGCGTGACGCTTCTGATTGCCTCGCTAATTTTAGCTATTTTCGCTTGGAGCCTTTCTAAGCAAAAGATTGGCAGCTTACAGAACAAGTCCGATATAGAGGGCTTAACGACGTCCAAGATCATTGAAATCATTTCAAGCCCGCTGGATATTAAAGCGCGAAACATGGAATACCGCGTTGAAAGCCTGATGACTCAAATGGTTGAAGAGCGCGAAGTTGAAAACATCAAATACGAACAGATTGAATCGAATTTTGGCTTGATCTTAGCGCTCATCCAACAACTCTCGATTGCTTGTGTTGTTGTGGTATTGGCAACAGCCGTGATCAATATGGAGTCAAGCCAAGGCATCATGGCCGCGATCATCATGCTGACCAACCGTTACTTCGCGCCCTACCAACAAGTGATGCGTACTGCGAGCCGATGGGAATTGAACAAGCTCCATATACAGCGCATCGCCGAGCTTCTTGAACTGGCGGCCTCTGTTGAACATCAACATGAGACAACCGAAGTAGAACGTATTTCTGTTAAATATTCTGAAAAGCAGCGTATCGAATTCGAACTCGGACAAACCTATTTGCTTACCGGGAAAAGCGGCTCCGGTAAGACCCACCTCGCTAACTGTATTACGCGTCAGAACAGTGATAGCAAACTCGATATCATGATTAACGACACGCCTTTGGATGACATCAATTACAACGTTTGGCGTAACAGTGTATTGATGGTCGACAAGACAAGTTCTTTCGTAGAAGGAACGATTATCGATAACCTCACCTGTTTCCGCCCAAGCTTGAATAACACGGCGTTTGCACTGTGTGAAACCATGAACATCAAAGCTCAAATTGATGGGCTTCCTGCCGGCTTTTATACAGAACTCAAAGGCCATATGCGTAACCCATTCTCACGCCAAGTTGGCTATGCCTTATTATTAGTTCGTGCCCTGCTCGCCAGTAAGCGTGTATTGATATTCGATGACATCGATTGTGTGTTTGATGAGGAGTTTGCGAGAGTCGTTCTCACCAGTACGGCTTATCGCGCCAATGACAAAATCTTAATCATCGCCAGCAATAAGATGGATAAACTTAACCACCGCCTCAAACGCGTAAAACTTACCGGAGGTGACCAATGAGTATCCTAGTAGACTTCAATAATGTGCCGCAACGTGTTTTGGATTTTGAATCTAGTGGATACGACGAACGTTACAGTCAATCGCCACTTATTCGTGGTTTGGCCTACACCTTGATAGCGCTCGAATGGGAAGGCACGCCCGCTATACTCAGCGATGCTTTTATTCCAAAACCCAAAGACGGCGATAGCTTTACAGCAACCATAGAGCGCCTTGGATACCGCTGTGATGTGACCAAACTAAAGACACTCGAGAATATCGATAAATATCCTCACCCGTGCTTTATTGAGATAGAAAACCTCAGTGCCATCTTCTTAGGGACAAAAGATGGGAAGTTGCTGCTGTTTGATTACACGAACAACAACACCATTGAATACCCAATGTGTAAAAAGCCCTGCTTGCTGATTTCTATTAGCGAGTACTCTCGTCTGTTCCGCGAACCACCTCCGGAATCGCAAGACAGAAGCAATTGGATAAAATACGCTTTCTATCGTTACAACAATGAACTTAAAAGCCTGATCATTCTGAGCTTCGTCATCAGTATTCTCGGTGCATTGCAGCCATTCTTCATCATGAGTGTCTATAACTTCGCACTGACTTCGAGTTCTGAGGCGACACTGTATTGGTTAACCTTATTCGCCATTATTGTTGGCTTCTCGGAGTATTTCTTTAAAAAGATGCGGGTAAATATCATTGCCACGTCCGGTAAAGACCTCGCCGTGCACATCTCGCAAGCCGTTATATCTAAGCTGCTGTGGCTACCTTATGCGATGACATCCACTGCTGGGGTCTCTTCTCAGTTAGCTCGCTTGAAAGATATCGACACGTTCCGACGCTTAGTGACTGCAGAATCAACGCTTAGCTATTTTGATATGCCGTTTGTTATTGTATTCATCATTGCGATTGCTCTGATGTCTGGCACGGCTGCACTTGTGGTGATGGGTGGCTTAATATTAATGTTGGTGTTCTGTGTTTACTCTCGTTACATCTACTCACAAGCTACATCTAAAAGCTCTCGCGCTAACGCCATGGTCTCTTATCAATGGAATGAAATCCTTCGTGGTATCAAGACCATTCAAGGTTTGCCTTTACTGCGCGTGGTTCAATCTCGTTTTAGTGCCTCCCATATGCAAAGCACTAGTGATGCGGAGAATGTAGCTGTAACCAACAGTAAAATTCAGGCTGCTGGCGGTAGTTTGATTCAGGTGATTGGTACTGCAAGTATCGTGACCGCAGTAATCGGAGTCATGGAAGGCACTTCTGATGCGGGCGCGATGCTCGCAACCGTTATTCTCGTTTGGAAAGCACTAGGCCCGATAATGGGCATCTATAACTCAATTTCTAAGTTTCAATCCATCAAGGCGTCATCGGCACAGATAAACAATTTAATGTCGATGAATGACGACAAGCTAACGCTAGAAAAAAGCCCGCCTATTCGGCTGTTCCAAGGAAGTATTGTGGGCAGTGGTGTCAGCCACCGTTACACAGGGGCAGCAACAGGGTTAACCAACCTTGGTTTCAAGATACCTCCCAGTGCAAAAGTCGTCATATGTGGCCCGACTGGCTGTGGAAAAACCACGCTCATTTCAATCATGGCTGGTTTAGAAGATCGTTATCAGGGCGCGGTGTCTGTCGATGGCTATAACATTAAGCAATTCAACAGTTATCGCTATCGCACGTCGATTAACTACATCCCTTTCAATTTGCACATTTTCGAAGGTTCTTTGGAGACCAATTTCATTTTACACAATGGATTGATTCCGACAGAGAAAATGCAGGAGATGGTGAGCTTCTTCGAGCTAGACGAATGGCTGCCAGAAGGCTTGGCGACTCAATTGAGTGTCGATAAGTGCAAAGCTCTTCCCAATGGCATTCAACAAAAGCTGCGTTTGGCACTTGGTTTAGGCAACTGTGAGCAATCTCTGATAATCATTGATGAACCGTTCAACGGGGCTGAAAATGAAAACGCCCAGTATTTTAACCGCCTGTTCAGCGATAAGTTGCTGAATAAAACCGTCATTTTTTCGACCAATGATCCCGGTTTGATCGCTACTTCCAATATGAGTTTGGTTCTAGAACCTGATGGCAACTTGAAATATTTTGGCTTAACAGACAAATACTTAAATAGCTTGAGTTAAACACGACGATGCTTATTCACAAATTACTCGTTAGATAAATGGATGTAATTGACAAAAACATAAGTGAGAGAGATGATTCGCTCTAAAATCACCGATAAAAAGGAAGCAAATGTACACATTCGTTGCAGACAAGCTTGATGTAGCTTACTTATCCGCAATTCCTGAAAACCATCAACTTCAGGGCTGCGATGTGCCTGAAGAGGAAATCGAACTTCGAGAGATCATAGAAGTTTGGTATGAGTGTGCCTTTCTACCCGCTTTCAATCTTCAGAAAATCGATATCGAGAACAAAGCTGAGTTAACCGTCGTACAATCAAATGTTCTGAGCAACGATACGCGTACGCTCGCTTTCCTACTCAAAAACAGAGTGTACCGCGCTGCACTGAACAGAATGCTCGGTGTTTGGGCGCTAGAACCTTCTGCAAAAACGGTGGTAGAGCAACTTCTATTTGAACTAAGTCTCGATAAAAATCACCCTAATTAACTCGCTTTTTAAGATACTCATCAATAAGCATCAAAATCAAACCGACCGCCAAACGCTATAAATTGCTAGCAAGAGAAGCTATTTCAAAATAAGCTGTGGAATCACAAGAACTTATACCCCTCCCACACTTCCATTAAATTTACAGTTTCAAAGTTTCCATATCGGCATTTTTATTCTACTGTTTTTATATAAAACCAGTTGGATGGATCCTTAATATGTCGACACTTACGGTCTGGAATAACCTTTCAGTTAAACATAAACTCTTTGGCTTAGTTCTACTACCGATCTCATTGCTCCTTTTCTTAGCCGGTAGACAAGCTTACTTTCTGACTACGCAGTTAAACGATTTTGAGCGAACCAATCAGTTAGCAATTTACCTTGAAGATATCTCTGTCTTGTATCGAAGTACTTTGGCCCCAAACACTGAAGAGTTCGTTAATCGAAGTGCTAAGGTAAATGCCGAGCTCAAAGCACTTTCACCCAGCATATTTCTAAACAGTTCCGAAGAAGTGAACCAACTGCTGGCCGACTTCAGTGAGGCAACCTTGTCGACTATGAAAACGACCGACAGTTTCGATAAGCTGGATGCGATTGAGTGGCAAAGTGACTTGTACCAACAATTGTTGTTGGCCATTGAGAAAGTCCCTTTTGATATCACCAAGCGTGAGATTCAACAGCACCTCACCGCCTTGCATCAACTAGAGTGGTTGATGTTTTGGTCAAATGAAGAATTTAAGCTCAGCGCTTCGCTCTTCGATATTTACCAAAATCATCAAGAGTATGATTCTGAACTAGCCGAGTTGGTTGAAAGCCTCAATGCTAGGCAAGTTTTGTTCTTAGAAAGATTTGTGTCCTTGAATGCCAATACACATCAAGTTTCACTCATGATTGAAGTGTTTAAAGATGAGGCTTTTATGAAAAGCCAAGAGATACGTCACGCACTTCATAGTTCATCCACAATAAGCGCATTGACTCCACAAGAGATCACTACCGGACTCAATGCGATGAGTGCTCGCCTAAGCCTGTTGCAGAATTTAGGTGACGTGATCAAACAAGAGTTCCAAGCCGAAGTAGCTCAAGCGATCTCAGATGCTCAAACAGAAAGAACGCTATTTATTTCCATCGTCACGTTGCTTGCAGCAACTGTTATGGGATTAACCCTCAGTTTAGCGAAACAAGTCACCAACAATCTTGGGCTAGTTCTTAGGTTCTTAAAAAATGAAAACGATGATACCCGCCCTTCTTTGGACAAACTGATTCAAGGCAAAGACGAACTCAGCCTATTTGCTCAGCAAGTAGAGCGACTCACCATCGAACGAGAACATGCAAAAGAGAAGTTAACGATAGCTAAAGAAGACGCAGAGCGAGCTAAAGAAGACGCCGAAGAAGCCAAAGACCACGCGATACAAGCTAGCAAAGCGAAAAGTAGCTTCTTGGCCAATATGTCTCATGAAATTCGAACCCCACTGAATGGCGTTATCGGAATTTCGGAGATCCTGTCAGACACACCACTTACACCAACACAACGTGATTATGTAGATACGATCGAGACCTCATCCCAACTACTGCTAAGCCTGATCAACGACATCTTAGACTTCTCTAAGATTGAATCTGGCATGCTATTAATCAGCCCGCATTCGGCATCGATTAGAGAATCCATTTACGACATCGCATCTATTGTCGCGCCAAAAGCTAAAGAGCAAAAAATATCAGTGAACGTTGATATCAGCCCAGACACACCTGCACGCGTGATGATCGATGATCACCGATTAAGACAGATCTTGATGAACTTTATGTCGAACGCGGTGAAGTTCACAGCAGAAGGTGGCGTTACCCTGTCAATCCAAACGCTAAACAAAGCAGAAAACAATGTCACCCTAAGGTTTTCTGTGCGAGACACGGGGATTGGTATCGATAAACAGCAACAGAAACAGATATTCGAACCGTTCGCTCAAGAAGATGATTCAACGACCAGACAATTCGGTGGTACTGGTCTTGGCCTTGCGATCAGTACTCAGCTTGTTGAACTTATGGGTGGTCAGATCCAACTCGACTCCGTCAAAGGTAAAGGCAGTTGTTTCTACTTCGATCTAGAATTACCCATTGATTTAATGTTGCCAAAACCAAGCACAGCAACCGCCGACATTTATGTTCTAGGTAACGCGAACATGCTCTCTAAACGAATAGAATGGGACCTTAACCTCTATGGTTTAGAAATAACCCAACAAACGAGAGATACAGCTGAGCTTACACAACAACTCACGATTCAAAAGCACGCTAACCCAATCACAGTTGTCTTTGCTGAAGATGATACATTCCAAGCCAGTGACTATACCAGTGACTTAGATAAGCTCCACCAAAACGGCATCACTATCTGCTTGATTCGATCATTTTTGAGCGAGCCGGCTGACATCGGCAATTGTGTTACGGCTCAAGTATCACAGCCCCTACTCGGTTTACGTTTGATTAAAGCGGTTGAGCTCTGTGATACACAGGGTCGGGTTGAGCTTTCAAAGGCGAGCCAACCTTCTCTAGAGATACAACACAAAATTCTGATCGTCGAAGACAACAAGGTCAACCAAAAAATTGCCGGGCTTCATGTTGGTAAAAGTGGTTTTGAATTCGAGTTTGCGAATAATGGCCAGGAAGCCGTGGACATGTTCAGATCGAACCCTCACTACGCAGCAATACTCATGGACTGCATGATGCCGGTTATGGATGGCTTTGAAGCGACAAGTAATATTCGCCGCGTTGAAAAAGAGACCAATGCCACGCGTCGTATCCCTATCATTGCCCTGACCGCCAGTGTTATTGATGACGATATTCAAAGGTGTTTCGACGTGGGCATGGATGACTATGTGCCAAAGCCATTCAAATTTGAAATGTTAAAAGAAAAAGTACTTGCCGCCGTTGAAGCAATGCCACTTCCTGTTGCCTACAAAACTAAATCTACGAAAAAACCCGCGACCGTAACGCCGATTCTTAATGCTGCAGCTAAACGGACTGTGCCAGAGGAAAGAGAACAAAACCCGGTTCCGAGCAAATCTGAAAGAATACTGCTCGTCGAAGACAATCGAGTTAACCAAAAAGTCGCTTCGGTCATGCTAACAAGGGCTGGTTACGCTTTTGAAATTGCAGAGAATGGTCAAATTGCCGTTGATATGTACCAAAACGACAGTAGTTTCGACATTATACTAATGGATTGCATGATGCCCGTTATGGACGGTTTCACAGCAACTAAGGAGATTCGGGAGCATGAGAAAAACCTAGGCTTAAGCAAAACTCCTATCATCGCGCTAACCGCCAGTGTTATCGATGATGACATTCAAAAGTGCTTTGATTCAGGCATGGATGGATACGTAGCGAAGCCCGTAAGAAAAGAAAAGCTATTCCATCAAATAGAAAGTGCGACTTGTTAGGAGAAACCCATGGATTGGATTAAAACAATAAAAACACTTCCACGCAGAGTCATATTGCCAGTCGCGGTAGGGCTATTAGGAAACTTGCTTCTTCTCAGCCCAGCTCATGCCGCAGAAGATTACGCCATATTCTCTTTAGATTCAGGATTTGAAGAAATATCGATAAACAAAGCAAGGAAGCTGTATAGAGGAAAAACAAAACGACTCGATGGTAAACGTGTAGAACTTTCTGATTGGCCTGAAAACAGCAGCGAACGTGAAGTTTTTTACCAACAACTGCTTGGAAAAAACGCAGCTCAAATGAATGCCCATTGGGCGAGCTTATCCTTCTCAGGTAAAGCTCGTTATCCAAGAGAGATTAAATCGGCGTCCACCGAAACCTTGGTTGACTGGCTTGATGACAAGCCCAATCGAATTGGGTACGCCCCGCTCTCGACGCTCCCTGAAAATGCCAATGTTCTATACGTTATAAGCTCGGAGAAATAATATGAAAAAAATAATTACGTCAGTGCTATGTGCTTCAATTGCCTCTCCGGCTTTCGCTATTATTGAACTTACCGATAATTTTTCGTTAAGCGGATTTGGTTCTACTTCTTGGGCAACATCAGATAACGACTCCCCTTTAATCATCAACAATGGTTTTACCGATGAAAATTGTTATGACTGTGATACCACACTTGGAGTTCAACTCGATTACTTTTACAACTCATTTAAAGCTTCCGTACAAGTTGTCAAACCACCCCAATATGATTGGAGTGATCCTCAACTCGAGTGGGCTTACTTGGGCTATGAATTTAACGACTTCGATGTGAGTATTGGTCGATTACGACTGCCACTATTCCTTGCCTCTGAATACTATTATGTTGGCCAAGCCTATATGACGGCAAGACCACCGACAGAGGTGTATAACAGCGTTCTTGGTATTACCGCTTTCAACGGTGTCAAAGTGAGTTGGACTCATGATGTAACCGATGAAGCTACCCTACAACTCTCTCCATTTGTCGGAATCAAAGATAAGAATGAAGTAGAGTTCAATTCGACAACCGAGCTGGAATTCGAAACAAATCGAATGTTTGGTGCAAACCTTCAATTAAGTGGTGATAACTATCGTTGGAACTTATCTTTCCTTGATTCAAATTTCGATCAAACGACAAAAATTAAAAACGTTGGCACGCTTCCAACAGCAGACAACCAACACATCCAACTTTGGTCGCTAGGCGCTGAATATGAATTTGGCCAAGCGGTATTGGCGAGCGAAGGTCAAATCAGTGACGTTTCTTCATCCATGTACGCCAGCCTAGGTTACCATTTAGGAGTATTCACACCTTACGTAGTATACGGCGCGCAATTTAACGCCAATGAGCACTTAGAAGGGAATAGCTACTTAGTTGGTGTAGATTACGACTTGATGTCAAATATATCTATCAATGGTGAAATGCAATTCTTCGAAGCTCGTAGGTCAAACGGTGCCTTTATTGACGCCCCTAAAACCGATAAAGATGCATTGCTCTACACCATCATGTTGAGTTTTGTTTTTTAGCTCGAATTCAAATCGATGGTCACTTGCAGCAATTAAGATCCAAAAAAGCCAGTCGAATATTCGACTGGCTTTCTCAATAACGGTTTATCAGCTTACCATTAACCCATCTAAAGATTATGAGCTTGGCGCGACTCGTTTCTCTTTCAACTGTTCAATAACATAATCAGGAGCCACTTTACCTAGCTCACCCAAGCAATCATCTGTTTTTTCATTGCCATAGCGTACATAAATATCGCATACCGCGTATAACTGTTCTGGAGAGCCAGAGATCAAATACGCTTTCTCGAACGATTTAGTCGACTTGTCGATATCCAACTCTTCTTGTAATACCCCATTTAGGTACCAATAGTAGCTGTTATCTTTCGCTAGCTTCGCGGCTACTTCAATCTCTTGGGCTGCTGCTGTTTTGTCTTCAAGGCGAACCAAAGTTAATGATTTAGAATAGTGCATCGCTGCATTGTCCGGTACATTCTTCAAACCACGATCCAATAGCTCGACCGCTTGTTGATCTTTATTCTGAACTCGGAAGTTGTCCGCGTAGCTCAACCAAACTTGTGGGTCTCTGGGATGAGTGTTGATGAGCTCCAGATAAACCGTTTCCGCCTTATCCCACTCGTTGTGCCAGCGAAGAACATCAGCAAACAACAGTTGAAATTTTTCAGATTCTTGCGTTTCCAAGAAGCTAATCAACTCTTGTACTGGTGGTTCAATTTGTGCTTTTTGTTGGTCATCTAACGCATTAAAGTCACGAATCAGATTTGACGTTGCCGTGTGACGAACCATGGTATCAGTGTCTTTTAGCAGGGGGGAAACTAACGCCCAACGATGCTCCAGTTGGTAAGGTTCAGAACCGATAACCGCCGCTTCACGAACTTCAGGGTTTTGATCTTTTAAGCCTCTTGCAACCGCCACCAGCGCATTTTGGCTTGGGTATGAAGTAAGCTCTTGCAGTGCACCAGTACGATTTTCAACAGATTGATTCTGATCTTGAGCCATGTAAGACAACTGTTGAATGCGGGTTTGTGTGTCCGTCATTTTGAGCACTTGATCGATATTTTGTGCTGGTGCGTCAACGGTTTGTTGAACACTATTGGCAGCCATTGCTGACGTTGAAATCAAGGCGGACGTTGAAACTAATGCGGACGTTGAAACTAATAGAGCAACAGCCGTCGCTAAACTCTTCTTCATCATAGTATTACCTTAAACTGGAGAACTTAGCCTGTCCTTAGACTCGTATCTGATTAAATTTATCTTGGACCTTTTGATCCAAAGAACAAGTTAAAACTTGGTCTCGAACGTGGCTTGTTGCGCCTGTTTTGCACGATGTGCCATCAATACTGAGTCCCTGAATTTGCCATGAGCCACTGGGTGCCCCATCGCACGAGCGATATAAGCCATCGAATTGTCGACATGAGAAAAGAACTTGTGCCAGCCTGCACATAAGTAGTTCAAGCCCGGTTCGCCTGCACGAGTTTTGATAAAGCGGTTTTTCGGACATTCACCATGACACGCAAACTTGTACTCACACTGCTGACATTGACTGGTCATTGTGCGTGATTTAGCAAAACCAAACTTTTGCTGTGGTGCGCTGTACGCTAAATCATCAAGCTTCTCGTGGTGGATATTGCCAATTTTGTATTCAGGGTAAACGTAGTGGTCACAAGAGAACACATCACCGTTTGGCTCCATCGCTAGGCCTTTACCGCAGATCTCATTCAGAGTGCAAAGCGGATTCGGACGACCAATCCACGTTTCTAAGCTCGCTTCAAAATACTGAACGAACACTTTACCGATGTCGTTCTTCGCCCACTCATCAAACACAGAGATCAGGAAGTTACCCCAAGCTAAATCCGACACGCACCACGATTCCATGATCGAGTCTTTATGGCCGGGGATCAGGCGTTTGTCGCCTTGTTTTAGCTGCTCACTCACTTGGGATATTTGTGGCGCAACCGTTCTAAAGGTTTTCTGTTCAACGATAGGAATAAACTGCATTTGTGGAGACTTCACCACATCACGTAGGAAGCGATACACCTCAAGTGCATTTTGACTGGTGAGGTTATTCACACAAGTCAACGTTGCAAATTTAACTTGATGTTTGTGCAGCAACTCAACCGCCGCCATCACTTGTTTGAATGTGCCACGGCCTGCTCTGTTAACGCGATACGCATTGTGCAGCATTTCAGGACCATCAATACTCAAGCCTATCAGGAAGTTATTCTTTGCTAAGAATAGGCCCCAATCGTCATTGAGCAGTGTGCCATTGGTTTGTAGGTCATTAGAAATCAACACACCTTCAGGCTGGTACTTTTTTTGTAGCTCAACCACTCTTTCAAAGTACGCTAAACCCAGCATAGTTGGCTCGCCGCCCTGCCATGAGAAGATAATTTCAGGCGTGTTTTGACCTTCGATATATTGTCGGATGTAGGTTTCTAACGTCTCATCATCCATTCTCGGAGAACTGCCTTTCTTGTACTCTAACAAATCTTGCTTACTTAGATAATAACAATATTTACAGTCGATGTTGCACGCTGCGCCAATTGGCTTAGCCATAACATGCAAGCGTTTAGACGCTTTACCATTGTATTGTGGACCTTGAGTAATGTGCATGATTTATCTACCTATCTTAGTGTCTGTAGCCATCATAATGCCTATTTCAATCAGTGGCATGTTATACCCTTTATAACCAATAGGAATGACCTTAAACGCTAAAATTGCCCTCTATTTCGAACATTCGAGGCACGTGATGAAATTTTTTAATTACAAACAAATAGCGGCGATCACCAGCGTCACCATGACTATTTTCCTAAGCGGCTGTGCGAGCGTGCCTACACACCCCATCGCCCAACAAATTGACCAACAAATGGTGCTAGTTGAAGGTGGTACATTCACCATGGGTTCGAACGATCCTGAAGCGACCAAAGCAGAACGACCTGCACGAGATATAACTGTAGATAGTTTCTACATTGCGAAGTTTGAGGTGACTCAAGAATTGTTCGAATCAGTGATGGGTTCATCTCTCAGTTATTTCCAAAACCCGCAAGTTCCGGTCAATAACCTAAGCTGGCAACAAGCGAACTATTTCGTTGAACAGTTGAACGAACTTACTGGTGAAGAATACCGCCTGCCGACTGAAGCTGAATGGGAGTTTGCAGCGAAGGGTGGCAACAAGAGCAAAGGCTATACTTACAGTGGTTCCAATAACTTAGATGATGTTGCGTGGTACTCAGCAAATTCAAAAAATAGCGCACATCCAGTCGGGCTAAAGAAGCCAAATGAACTAGGCTTATATGACATGACCGGAAACGTGGGTGAGTTTGTGATTGATGCCTTCGATGACACCTTCTATCGATTCGGTCCAACAGACAATCCTAACAACGCAAAACACAGCGACGTTGGTTTATCACATAAATCGGTTCGCGGTGGCAGCTTTGCTTATGACGAAAATGAATCTGAAAGTTACCGTCGCGACTTCGCAAGCCAATCGATCACTATGTCGGACATGGGCTTGCGTTTAGTTAAGGATACGAACTAGCTAAAGCTGTGAGCTAGTTAAAGACATGAACTAACTAAAGGTGCCAACGGTTATGAATCAACAATCTTCACAAGCAATACTAAAATACGACTTGCACTATACACACATTAGAAATTTGACACACGTTAGAAATCTGACCAAACGTTAGAACTCTGCGGCAACGCTGAATAAGGAACTTCTATGCAATACACCAAGCTTTCAGGACTTACACTCGCGTTACTCTGTGCCTTCCCTGTCTCAGCAGCAGAGAAGCCAAATCTAGTCCTTCAAATCACGGTAGATGGCCTGCGCGCAGATCTTATCGAACGATATAAGCACAACTTCGGTGAAGGTGGTTTCCGGTACTTAATGGATGACGGTACTTACTACACCAACGCGAACTATCAACATAGCAACACGGAAACGATCGTGGGCCATGTGTCGCTTGCAACCGGCGCTCCACCGAGCGTACACGGCATGGTAGGTAACGTTTGGTATGACCGTAGCGAAGAGCGTTTGGTGTATAACGTAGAAGACGGCAACTACAAAATGCTGACCTCTGGTGCGGGTGTCGACAAAGCAACAGAGATAGACCCAACGCAGAAGACAGCACAAGGTGATGGACGCTCTCCAGAGCCAATACTTTCCACCACGTTTGGTGACGAGTTGACGATTTCCAATAGTGGCAAATCAAAAGTGTTCGGTGTATCAGTGAAAGACCGCGGCGCAATCTCATTGGCGGGACACAGTGGTAAAGCCTTCTGGTTCTCCAAAGCGCAATCTGAATTTGTCACCAGCAACTATTACTACGACGAGTATCCAGATTGGGTATCACGTTGGAACGAGAAAGCGATTGCTGCTCAGTACTCGAAACAGAAGTGGGAGCTCTCATTACCACGTGAAAAGTACACGCTTCAAGAGCACGATACCGAACACAAAGTGAAACTCGGTGACTTCCAACGCACCTTTCCTCACCCTTATGGCCCTGCAAGTTACAAGTACTACAGCACAACGCTAACCGTTAGCCCGGCCGGTGACGAGATCACAGAAAACTTTGCAAGCACACTGTTGATGCAAGAGAAGCTAGGCCAAGGTGACGTGACCGATTACCTGTCTGTAAGTTTTTCATCAAACGACTACGTGGTGCACTTATACGGCCCTGAAAGCCTAGAGACAGAAGACAACCTTATCCGACTTGATAAGACGATCGCTAAGCTTCTTAAAACCGTCGATAACCAAGTCGGGCTAAATAATACATTAATTGTGTTGTCTGCCGACCACGGTGTACCTGAATCTTCACCTGCGGCAAATGCGCTTGGCTTCAATCAAGCTCAATACTTCAATAAAGACACACTGCTATCGAGTGGCGTAGAGAAACGGCTAAAAGATGAGTTTGGTTTATCCAAAGACGCAATACGCTTGTACGCACAGCCTTATATTTATCTGAATCACGATTTAATCGCAGAGAAGAAACTTGACCTAGCTAAAGTACAGGAAGCGATCGCCGATGAAATAGCGAAAGTGAAGGGAGTGGCGTTTGCAGTATCAAGCGGCGATATTGCAGCGAACCGAGTGCCTGATACTCATGTAATGCAGCTCATTAAGAACAACTACCACCCTGCTCGTTCTGGCGATGTGTATGTGGTATTTGCTCCACGTAGCTACATTAACGACATGGAAGGCCTTCAAATCGCCTCGACTCATGGCTCGCCATGGAAGTACGATACACATGTCCCTGTCATCTTCGCAGGCTACGACGTTGAAGCTCAGAAAATCTCACGTCCAGTCACGCCATACGACATTGCACCAACGCTTTCGAACAAACTGGGTATCACTCAACCAAGTGGTTCAATTGGAGAAGTGCTGCAAGAAATTACCGAATAATAGACGTCATTGAGGTTTCTTCATTTTAATGTCGAAACCCACACCAAGTAAAAGAGCCACTTATCAATTCAGACTGACTCAGTCAAAACAGATAAGCGGCTCTTTTTGATTGCCTGTTGTTAGGCAATCAACGTATGTCAGTGCTAGGAATAACGGCTATTCGCACAAACATTTTCCATTAAACTCCCTTCAAAGGTTAACTTGATATGTCTTTTGCTGCCGCTTTGATCTTAGCCCGCAACCACTTGTGGCTAGGTTCATTAGTGCGACTCGGGTGCCAAATCATACACATATCGAGGTCTTCCAATTCGAATGGTAGTGGTAGTGTTTTAACCGCGTACTTTTCAGAAAAACAGCGCACCGATGACATAGGTAACACTCCGATGTAATCAGAGCCCTCAATAACTGGCAGCATCTCAACAACACCCGCAGCACGATAGACTATTCTGCGCTTTTCAAGGTCACTGTAGTGTTCAGAACTCAATAAGCTTTTACGTGCATGCCAACGAGATACAACCACATGCTCAACTGATAGGAACTGCTCCATATCGATCGTATCACCAATTGTAGAATGGTCCTTACGGCACACCACCACCAGTTCCTCTTTAGAAATCACCTCATGCTTGAGCATGGTTCTTCCTTTAGGTGTCATATCGATAATAACATCGTGTCTTTGAAGCCTTAAATCAGACTCGTAATCTTCCGTAAATAGAGGGTGAACTTCTAATGCGATACCAGGTGCAACTTGGCTGATTAACTGCATCACTCTTGGCATCATTTCGTAGCTCGCCGCCGAGACGCAGGCAATGGAAAACACGCGCCCTGAAGTTTTGGGGTCGAAATCTCTTGATGCGGATAAGGTAGACGTAAAGTTTTTTAGCGCAGCGGCCATTGCCGGATAGATATCAATAGCGAATGTGGTTGGCTCTACGCCTGATGTGGTTCGGTGAAACAGTGGCTCGTCATAGATATCTCGCAACCGTGCAAGCGCTTTGCTCACAGCAGGTTGGCTTATATCCATGCGATTAGCAGCCCTAGATAAGTTCTGCTCTTCATAGATAGCAACAAATATAGGAATTAAATTGAGTTCGGTGCTTTTCATACAGTTCCATATTAAAGAAGCAGGTCCCCTATAGTAGAGAGCCTGCCGATTTTGTTCGATGCGAATGACTAAAGTTTGCTACTTAGTTCTATCTTTTAAGTCTGGCAAGGCTTTAGGGATTTTCAAGCGGTCGAAAATTGAACGAGAATTGCTTGAGTTTGATGTGTCATTGGGTAAGTTACGTAACCCTCTCCACAAACGAGTAAATACGTTTTTGTCTTCTCGCCCTTGTTGGAGGGATTCACTGTCTTCCACCCAACGTTTTTGTCCATTCAAATTACCAAGTTGCGCTTTACCCAGTTTCGCTTTATTCAGCTCTAGCTGAGAAGTTTGGTTTCGTAATTGACGATAGATAAAGGTTCTCAATGCGGGCCAATTATTTTGCTTAAGCAAACGACGCAATACCAACCAACTTGGTGTTGGTCGATTTTTGTAATAGCGCTTCGCCGTAACGAATAACATGCCACATAAGACCACTGCCAAACCAACGCTTATAAAGACCGACATGTAAGCTTTGATGAAGGATTGGAATGTGTGTTTTGCTTCAAACACTTCGCCTTTTATTACCACGCTCTCAAGACGCTGATTTTTGCTGTCCCACCACTGGAATGTGAACTCCGGTAAGGTAAATTCACCACCTTGCTGAATCACATAAACCGTCTCTTCAATTCTACTGGAACGGTAGTCACCACGTTCTTGTGTGTCATCTAAACGATTAGGTTGCGGGTAAGCTTGATATTGCTGTGTCGATTCATTGGTCAACACATTGGGAAGTAACACCGACAAACTGTCTTTCGCTTTGATCGTCACGGTTCGAGTAACCGCATCACCCACTTTTAAGTCTTCGCTCGAACGTTGCCATTGCTGCTCAACATCCACGTCTGTCGCTGAAAACCAAGGCGATTCATCGCTTAACAAACCAGACGGTAATGAGGCTTCAAACTTAATCGGCTGCGTGTAAAGCGTGCCGCCAACGTTTGAGCCATCAGGTGCTGACACTTGAATACGAACAGGCACTGTAGGAATCACAAACTCGCCAGAAGTCATCGGATAAAGCGTCACTTCCCAACGTTGACGTGACCATGTTGTGCCACCCACTCGCTCTGTGTAGTTCGTCGCGAGTTGGTTGCGCTGCTTAGCAATAACATTCGGGATTTCGATGCTGCCAATTCGCGTACCACCCGTTAGCCAGCGAGGGGTCGCCACCTCAATATTCAGAATCACTTGCTCATTAACGCTGACTTTCGCTGGCGTTATCTTATCGCCTGACTTCGGTTTTTCTCCAACCCAAGCGATCAGTTCAACATCACCACTCTTCTGCAGATCATAGATATCCGTCGCAGAAGCAAGTGTAGGGAAAACAGTGCTAATCAATAGAACCATCGACACAAGCAAGGTCTTGGTTAGTTTAAAGGACTCTGAGCACCCTACCTTTGTTTGAACCATTTCAAGAGCTAAATCATATCGACTCATTGTATTTGCTCCTGTTTTGCCGTCTGTTCTTGTTTTCGCATCTGCTCGATCGAAGGGGCAGGATCTCTTAACTGAATTTGGAATTTGGATTTCAAGAAGAACTTAGGTTCGGCTTCTACACGCTTCAACCACTTGTCGGCAAGTTCTTGGCTGCCCAAAATCTCATTCGCGTTAAGTGTTTCCTTGAGCATCAATTCCGCTACCGTTTCTTCTTCAGCTCCATCACCCGTTCGTGGCTTATCGTCTTCGAGTTCTAAAGACTCTTCAGGGGCATCTGTGGTTCCGGACTGGCTTTCACTGGTGCGATTAACCTCTTCGACAATGCCACTAAGCACAGCAAGGTTGTTCTCCACATCCGTTCTTAGTTCTGGTGACAGACCCTCTTTCTCGCTTAATGACTTCAAAAGATCTCGCGCGGCAAGGTATTCTCGCTGTCTGGCTAACGCACTTGCGGCATTGTATAAACCAAGGTCAGTTTTGGTTTGCAGGAATGCACTGTGAGCTAGCTTAAAATCACGAGCATAGTAGTAAGCCGCGCCTTTTCGCATTGGGTCAGTAAAATGTTTTGCTGCTTCAAGGTATTCCTTCTGGTTCAACAGGCGTTGACCTTGCTGGTCGGGCGTTAACCATAAGTCCCACCACCATTGAGCTGTTTTGTCCCAAGCCGTAACCGACTCCACCACAACTGGTTTCTCAGCGGTTAAGTTGACCGTTTTCGCCAAAGTATCTGGTGAATAGATACTGCCTGAAATCAGCACGCCAACAACACACCACTGAACCAACCATCCTTTTCTGAACCACAACAACATGATGATCGCCATTGGAATGAGCAGACCATAACCCATGTCTTTCCAAGGCATTGAAGACTCACCGTTGAGTTGCATGTTTCTTTCAACCGCGTTGTTGAGCTGTTGGATATCCGAATTATCAACGGTCACTTCGATCAGTCGTCCACCTGTCTTACTCGCTAAGTTACGCAGTGAATCTAGGTCGACAGGGTTATCGCTCACCACATTACTGTTTCCTGCGGCTAGAATGAGCAACTGATATGGGTTGTCGTTAAAGAAGCTCTCGAACGCTCTGATGGTCCTTGGATTTACACCATCCGATACTAACAACACTGACGAACCTAGCTCACCAGACAATTGCTGATTTATGAGTGGCAACGCTTCTTCTGCTGACTTACCTGATACAGGCATGATGTCAGGTGTGATAGCCGCAAGAAACGGTTCGAAAACCTTGCTGTCTTGAGTAACGGGCATCGCGACGTGTGCGCTGCCTGCGTAAACAACTAAGCCCGTATTACCGCCTTTCCGAGCTGCTAATAAGTCTCTAATCTTCTGCTTAGATCGTTCCAAGCGACTCGGTGGTAAGTCTTTAGCGAGCATAGATTCACTGTTATCAAGCACAACCAACATCGACGCTTTGTCTTCACCAAAAGGCGAAGCCTCACGTTGCCATGTTAGGCCAGAACAGATAATGATGGCGATAGTTACAATCACCACCAATAGCTTCAATGGCAGCTGCCTACGCCAGCCTGTTTCACCAATGGTCAATGCATCACGTAAGTGTGCAGGTAGAATGTCTTTCCACGTTGGTTTGGTCTCTTCTCTCCAACGAACCCATAACAGGAAGAACATCGGAATAAAGGCCAACAACCACAAAGGTCGGATAAAATGAAACTGGGTAAAGAACTGTTGCAGAGTGAGAGAATCAGGCATCATCCTCTCCTTTCAATTTTTTAGTTTTAGAAGCCAAAAGCGACCTTCTACGTAAAGTCGCCAGACTAAAGGCAGTCAGATACATCACAACAACAATCGCCATTAAGTAATGGTGCAGCCCCTGTTTAGGGCGATAAGTGGTACTTTCATATAATTGTGGTTCTAGCTCACCAATCTGAGCGTAGGCTTTGGTAAGTTCGTCGCGGTTAAGTGCCTCAAAGGCTTCACCACCGGATTCTTGCGCTACTCGTTTGATGGTTTCCATATCCAACGCCACTTCTCCCACGGTTTGAGGATCACCCATGGCGATAACGTGAATACGAACGCCTTTCGCCTTGGCGACTTTGGCGGCATCGATAGGTTCAACAAAGCTTCCGGTGTCATTACCGTCGGTTAATACGATCACGACTTTCTCTTTCACGTTGGCATCAACACTTGAATCTTGAACGGCAGCACTTTGCTTCTCACTTTGCTCAAACACCTTAATCGCAAGACCAATCGCATCACCTAAGTGCGTGCTTTGCCCTGCCATCGCGACATCGGTTTGATTAAGCAGTTCAAGCCATACATCTTGGTCGGCGGTAAATGGCGTTTGTACAAACGCTGCATCACCAAACAAGATCAAACCGAGTCGGTCCCCTTTTCTGGTTTTCGCGAAATCGGCTAACACCTCTTTGGTCGCATCTAAGCGAGAGATTTTATCCCCTTGTTTAGACGTAAAATCTTGTTCAGCCATTGAGCCAGACAAATCGACAACCACCATCACGTCGCGACCTAATTGTTCACGAACTTGTGGCTCACCAAGAATGGTAGGTTTCGCTAATGCGCAGATCACTAATACCCAGGTAATGATCAGCGTAGTGCGTTGCCACCAGCTTGGTGTTAATTGGCTTGCACCTTCTGATGGAGCCTCGCCAATCGCTTCAACCAACTCACTGAAAAATGGCACCTTGATGGCCATTTGTTTAGTGCGATAAGCAGGTACGGCGAAGTAAACGAGTAAAGGCAAAGGTAGTGCGATAAACCACAGTGGGTGCGCAAATTCAAAGCTGGCAGATAAAACATCAAACATTGTCTTGCCCCTCAACCGTTACCTGTACATTCGGCTTGTGAAGTTTTAGCCACATCATCGCGGTTTGAATTACCTCTAATCGCTGTTCAAAGCTCAGACGCACATTAGGGTCAATTAGGCTTTGCATCCATAATTCCGAAACTTCATCGGCAAAGAACGCATTGCTGTTTTCACTTGTGTTAGCGCTAACAGGCAGATAAGCGTTCAGACGGTTTACATAGGCTTTTCCAAACAGCTTTGCATTGCTGCTGTCTAGGTAACGAAGTACCACTTTGAGGACTTTAAAGGTTCGTTCAGTTGAGTTATTGTCTCTTGCATCCAGTACCATGAGTTCTTGAAGCGCTTCTTTGCGATAACGGTTATTCCACCACCTTAGCGCTAAACGATAAGCCAGATAGACAGCGACCAATAACAGAATGACGCCAAGGATCTTCCAGCCAATAGTTTGCGGCATCCAGCTCACGCTCTCGGGAATGGCGACATCGTGCAGATCGCGAAGGATATAAGTACTTGGAGGCGTATGTTCAACGGCCATCTAACGCCCTCCCACCAGCTTTTGAAGCTGAGAAATATGAGTTCCAGACGTATCTAATTCGATATAAGGGAGGTTTTTCATCGCCATTAATTTAGCAAGGGACTGTTTCTGGAGTGCAGCCTTTTGAGCAAGGCTTTCACTTGCGAGGTTAACCTTAGATTGGCTATCGAGATTAAGTTGAAAGCGACCATCACCCACCACCCAATTTGCGCTTGCGAGATCTTGAGGTAATGATTGTTCCAATGGGTCTGTGACCATTATGGCCAAGATATCGTTGTGTTGCTGTAACTGCTTTAGTCGGTCTAGATGTTGTTCTTGGCAGTCGCGCCAATCGCTAATAAAGATCAAGGTCGACTGCTTTAATCTCCTTCGTTTTATCAGTTCAATCCATTGACTGAACCCGACTCCTTCGCTGTCACTCACACTCACGTCTAAGCTTTGATTTGCTTTAGTAAGGTGCTTTAACTGAGCCAGTAAATCAGACTGTGAACGCTGTGCTTTGGTGTGGAAGAGTTTTTGATGAGAAGCTAAAACAAAGCCAACACGGTCACCATCTTTCAGGACTCGCCATCCACACAATGCCGCGACTTCGGCCGCAACAACCGATTTCATGGTGTTTTGAGAAGCAAAGAACATCGAACTGCGCTGATCGACACAGATCATTACATTTCGGTCTTTCTCTTCGGTATAGCTACGAACATGAGGCTTACCCGTTCGCATCGTTACTTTCCAATCGAGATTACGGATATCATCACCCAATTGGTAATGACGTAATTCCTCAAAATTCAAACCACGACCACGGAACAGGGAATTATGTCGGCCCGACAATACACTGCCCGCCTTTAGATGAGGCAACAGAGAAAACGACTCAGCTTGAGCCTGGATTCGCACTAACCTTGAATAGTCACAGTACAGTCGAGGATCAAGGCCTTGCGGTTTAGGAGCTTGTGTTGGCTTAGCCATGACGCCCCCTAGTTATCCAATCTCAACATTATCAAGCAGTTCTTCAACCACTCTTTGATGGTCAATACCATCGGCCAATGCATCGTAAGACAACGAGAATCGGTGGCCTAATACGGTCGGCAACATGGCACGCACATCGTCCAACGTGACGTGGTCACGCCCTTGCAACCACGCATAAGCGCGAGCGCATTTATCCAATGAAATAGAAGCACGCGGGCTTGAGCCAATCTCAATCCACTTTGATAGGTTTGATTCTGGGTAACGCTCTGGCTTACGAGTCGCCATCACCAAAGCCACAATGTAGTTCTCAACTAAATCGGAAACGGCAATATCTGGAAGTTGGCGGCGAGCTTCAAGTACCAACTCAGGTTCAATATGCTCTGGAGTGACTAATTCCGAACTCGTCTCGCTACCGAGTTCCTCACTGCGCACAAGTCGAATGATGTCGCGTTCAGCTTCATCTTCTGGATAGCCGACCGTCACTTTCATAATGAAACGGTCCATTTGTGCTTCAGGCAGTGGATACGTACCTTCTTGCTCTACTGGGTTTTGAGTGGCTAGCACCATGAATAGATCTGGCAGAATATGAGTTTGACCACCCACCGTAATCGTCCCTTCCGCCATCGCTTCAAGCAGTGCCGCTTGTACCTTCGCGGGCGCACGGTTTACTTCATCGGCCAGAACGATGCTATTGAAAATAGGACCCGGTTGGAAATGCAGCTGAGGCTTGCCATCAAGCTCTTGATACACTTCAGTGCCCGTCACATCGGATGGCAGAAGATCTGGCGTAAACTGAATTCGACCAAAACTGGTGTTCAGTAAATTCGCTAATGACTTCACCGAGCGAGTTTTTGCTGTACCGGGAAGCCCTTCTAAAAGCACATGGCCATTGGTCAATAACCCTATAACGAGAGCACGAACGACGTGACTCTGACCGATAACACTTTTCTCTGTCTCTTCAATCAGTTGGTTTAATGCTTGTTGCGCATGGTTCATAGGTCTTCCCTTTATTCAATCTGGCTGTGTACATCCTACTCACAAGCCCCATAACTATTAGTTATAAGCACCATAAATTATAAGCGCCATAGCCACGTCAATTCTGGCGCTTTATTTCAGCCCAGCTTTCTACTTGCTAATAGCTTTTTACTGACTAACTGCTTTCTATTTGCTAAGTGCTCTCTACTGGATAATTGCTTTCAACTGGTTAACTGCCTCTGGTGGCGCCACTTTGCTCAATGATGAAACACATTGCTCAAACGCTTTAGGTACGCCGGGTTGTTGGTAATTACGCGCTAAGATTTCACACTGGGCATACAGGAGCCGTGGGTTACGGCTAAATTGGTAAGCCTTGTGCAGTGATTTACTTGCCGCAAGCACATCGAATTTCTCCAAAGCCAATCCGTACACATACCAATATTGTGGGTCGGTTTGCGCAGTTTCAGCGGCTTGTTTAAGGTAGTCGGTTGCTTGGTCGTAATCTTTCACACGAAGCAGAGATAATCCTGCGCTGTATGGTAATACACTCGATTTCGGCTGAGCTTGAATGCCTTGCTTCAATGTCGACAGCGCTTTTGCTTCGTTACCTTGCGCTCGATACAAATCAGCCAAGTTGGCATAGCTGTTCTCGAAGTAAGGCTCAATGTCGATAGCACCTAGATAAAACTCAATCGCTTTGTCGTGCTGACCTAAATCTCGGTAAACATTACCTAGGTTCGTACGTCCAAACCCTCTGTCGGCATTAAATTGTTGTATCTCAATGTACTCTTGCAAGGCAGGTTTGATTTGATCTTTCTGTAGAGGGTTCATCTCACCCCAATAACGCACAAGCGCTCCTGCGGTTTCTGAACGAATCGACAATACAGGGTCTTTCAGTAGTGGCTCTAGAATTTGCCAACGGTCAGTGAATGGGAAACCAGACGAGCCTTGCACAACGCCCAAACGGATCATTTCATCATCATGTTTCACCGCTCTTGCTAGCGAGATAAGCGTATTCTTACCCGTATTGCCGCCCAAACGTTCTAAGCTCGATGCACGAATGATATTGCTCAAGCTGGAGTCCTGAGCCGAGTATGCCAACGCATCCTCTGCCCCTCTGTGCCCTATTGAGTCAGCATAAAAGGCAACGGCAAAGTGCTGCTGATTACGATACTTAGAATCTGGGAACCACTCACCGATTTGCTTATCTGCCCACTGGTCGGTTTGGTTTTCATGACAGCTAGTACAAGCGTTCGGCGTTTTAATGTGTTGGCTAATATCAGGACGCGGGATATGCCAACTGTGGTCGCGTCTTGGGTCGACCTCCATGTAAGTCGTCTCGGGCATGTGACAAGTGGTACATTGTGAAGCTTCGGTATTCGCTTCATGGAATGTGTGCTTTTCAGGCGTGTATTCTGATGCAATGTGACATTGGCTACACACCGCTTCTTCGGCAATTTTCAGTTCTGCAGTATGTGGATCGTGACAGTTAGTACATGTGACGCCTTTTTCAGCCATCACTGATTGCAAGAAAGATCCGTAAACGTAATCTTCATCGTAGATTTGACCATCGTTATGGTAAAGCTCAGGAGTAATCAAACTTAGACGATACTCATCAAAGAAAGACCCGTTAACGTGATCTCCAGTTTCATTTAACTGAGTACGTCTGCTGTGGCATTGCGCACAGGTTTGAACCTGATTGGTATGGATGATGTCTTTTGGTTGTAGGGTTGAGTTGCCCTCTTGGTAGATCCATTCTTGCACCGATTTCGACAAGTCGCGATCAAAGCCATAATGCGCGGAGGCTTGAACATCCTTTTCGCCGTTGGCTTTTACTGACTTGTAATTTGCTAGCTGGGCTTGTTTAACGTGCTCGCTTGCAGGGCCATGACAGGCTTCACAACCGACATTAATCTCAGACCAAGTAGTGTTATAGGTATTACTCGCGCTGTCGTAGTTTTTCTCTAGGTTCGTTGAGTGGCAATCGGCACACATGAAGTTCCAGTTTTGACCGCTATTGGTCCAGTAGAATTCATCAGTGTTGGTGGTATCCGGGTAGAGGTTAAACCAGCGTTGACCGCCTTCGCCCTCAGTGCGAGAGTCCCAAGCGAAAGGAATCAACTGTACGCGTCCGTCTTCAAACTCAACCATGTACTGTTGTAGAGGTTCAAAGGCGAAGGTATAGCTGATTTTGTAATCTTTGAATTGGCCATCCGGCCCTTCGATGTTGACCCAAAACTCATCTCCCTTGCGAAAAAAACGGTTGGGCTTTCCTTTATGAGTCACGGTTTGATCGTCGAAGTTGCCCAACACAGATTCATCATCGGCGTGCTTCATCGCCATATCATGATGAGAGCCTTGCCACGCTTCCACTTCTTCGCTGTGACAGTCAACGCATGCTTCAGAACCGACATACGTAGCCTTGGGAGAGCTGGCATCTAAAGTTCCTGAACCAATAAGCGTAGCTTCAGTCGTTGGAGCTTGTTCATTAGCATACACATTGACACTGAGTGTCGACAACATAGGTAAAGACAACATTGCGGATAATACTGCAACTCGCTGGTGTTTCAATCCGTTCACTAGTGAGCACAACCATGCAGACATAACATTCCTTGTTTTTATACATCCTTATGCTTAATAAGGTAGACGTAAAAACAATGAATTTACAATTATTTAGTGGCAGTGAGCTTGATTGTTGTGACTCATATTCACGACTGGTATTTACTCATCGATATGCGCATAAAAAAAGAGCTCCGAAGAGCTCTTTCGTGTTAGCAGTTTCAATAAACCAAAGCTTACTTATTATGGTTCTCTTGAAGTTTCTCCATAACCTGATCCAAGCTAAAGCTCGCTGCTTTTTGGCGTGGTGGATATTCAGCAAAGGTTTCTAAGAACTTGCCAACATACGCTTGAGCAGGAACAAACATATAAGCATGGTCTAACAACCAGTCATAGTAAGTATTCGATGTGATATCTGCGTTTTCGTATGGGTCCATTCGGAGGTTAAACAGCTTAGGAAGACGTAACGTTACAAACGGTTCTGCCCAAATTTGCATGGTACCCGTCGCGCGCTGCTCCATGAACACCGCTTTCCATTGGTTGTAACGAAGTGCCGCAAGGTCACCGTCATCGGTAAAGTAGAATATCTCCGAACGACGGCCTTTCTCTTCTTCACCGGTTAGGTAAGGAAGGAAGTTGTAACCATCTAGGTGCACTTTAAACGTTTTATCACCCGCAGTATGACCTTTCAGTAGTTTCTCTTTGATCTGATCATCACCAGCGGCTGCAACGAAGGTTGGCATCCAGTCCATGTGGTGCATTATTTCATTTGAAACACTGCCCGGTTCAATCTTTCCTGGCCAACGAACCATTGCTGGTACACGATATGCGCCTTCCCAGTTGGTGTTTTTCTCACCACGGAACGGAGTTGTACCGGCATCAGGCCAAGAGTTCATGTGTGGACCGTTATCCGTTGAGTAGAAAACGATGGTGTTGTCTTTGATTCCCAACTCATCCACTTGCTTCAATAGTTGTCCAACGTGTCGATCGTGCTCAACCATACCATCAGCGTAGTTACTGATACCGGTTACGCCTTTGCTATCTGGCTGCACGTGCGTTCTAAAGTGCATTCTTGTTGCGTTCCACCAAACGAAGAATGGTTTATCCGCTTTCACTGCGCGATCCATGAAATCAAGTGCCGCGTCTAGTGTTTCTTCATCGACCGTTTCCATACGCTTACGCGTTAATGGGCCTGTATCTTCAATCTTGCCATCAGCGAATGATTTGATCACACCACGAGGGCCAAATTTCTTACGGAACTCTGGGTCAGTTGGGTAATCTTCATTCTCCGGTTCTTCTTCAGCATTCAGGTGGTAAAGGTTGCCAAAAAATTCGTCAAACCCGTGTGCTGTTGGAAGGAATTCATCTTTATCGCCAAGGTGGTTTTTACCAAATTGACCTGTCATGTACCCCATAGGTTTAAGCATTTCTGCAATCGTTGCATCCTCCGCTTGCAAACCAATGTCTGCTCCTGGAAGGCCTACTTTACTTAAACCCGTTCTAAGAACACTTTGACCCGTGATGAACGTTGAGCGACCTGCGGTACAAGACTGCTCCGCATAATAATCGGTAAACATCATGCCTTCTTTGGCGATGCTATCAATATTTGGAGTGCGGTAACCCATTAAGCCAAATGTGTACGCACTCACATTGGATTGACCAATGTCGTCCCCCCAAATGACCAATATATTTGGCTTTTCTGCTGCAAAAGTGGCGCTAGACGCGGCCATCATTGCTGTACCCAAAATCGCTAATCGACGTTTAGCGCCATACTTCGCTGTCATAGAAACCTCTTCGTAAGTTATTTGCATCCTGCCCTACAACGTATAGTTCATTTTTTGCGCATACGCGAGATTACCTAAGCTATTAATATTTTTGTCATTTTCATCGAGATATGGATACAGAAGTCATCGATAAGGTTTACGGCAACAAACATGATAAGGATCACACATACAAACTAAGGGGTTGTTCTGGCAACACACTAGAACTCATATGAATCAACAAGTTAACTAGACATCATAACGATTGGTTATAAGCACTATAAAAGGACGGAACGGAATTTTGAGAATAACATTTGCTCATCGATGTGTTGTTCTAACGCATTAATCTTAAAAGTGAATTGGAGTCCTTATGGGTACTAAAATTAATAAACTAGCATTAGGTGTTGGCTTATTAGCAGCTTCTTCAGCGGCAACAGCAGCAGAAAAACCAAACATTCTTGCTATCTGGGGTGATGACATTGGTGTATTCAACATCAGTGCATACAACAACGGTATGATGGGTTACGAAACACCTAACATCGACCGTATTGCTAACGAAGGAGCACTATTTACTGACCACTACGGTCAACAATCGTGTACTGCTGGTCGTGCTGCATTCCTAACCGGTCAAGAACCTTTCCGTACTGGTCTATTGACTATCGGCATGCCAGGTTCGGACCACGGTATCCCTGATTGGGCTCCAACTATCGCAGACCTTCTTAAAGAACAGGGTTACATGACAGCTCAGTTCGGTAAAAACCACATGGGTGACCAAGACAAACACCTTCCAACGAACCACGGTTTTGACCAGTTCTTCGGTAACCTTTACCACCTAAACGCGGAAGAAGAGCCAGAGACATACTACTACCCTAAAGATCCTGAGTTCCGTAAGAACTTTGGCCCTCGTGGTGTAATCAAGTCGACTTCTGACGGTAAGATTGAAGATACAGGCCCTATGACGCGTAAGCGTATGGAGCATGCGGATGAAGAGTTCCTAGAAGAATCTTTAGCATTCATGGAAAAAGCAGTGAAAGCTGACAAACCATTCTTCATCTGGCACAACACGACTCGTATGCACGTGTGGACTCGTCTACAAGAAAAATACCAAGGTAAATCTGGTATCAGCATCTACGCTGATGGCATGCTAGAGCACGATGACCAAGTCGGTATCCTTCTAGACAAGCTTGATGAGCTTAAGATCGCAGACAACACCATCGTAATCTACTCTACCGATAACGGTGCAGAGACAGTATCTTGGCCTGATGGTGGTGCAACTTACTTCCACGGTGAGAAAGGTACAACTTACGAAGGCGGTATGCGCGTTCCTCAGTTAGTTCGCTGGCCTGGCACTATCAAACCGGGAACTAAGATCAACGACATCATGGGTCACCAAGACTGGATCCCGACTCTACTAGCAGCCGCTGGTGATGATAAAGTGGTTGAGAAGCTTGCTTCTGATAAAGGTGCTACTTACAACGGTAAAAACTGGCGTGTACACCTAGATGGTTACAACTTCCTACCTTACTTCCAAGGTAAAGAAGAGAAAGGCCCTCGTGACAGCATGCTTTACTTCTCTGCTAACGCTGAACTAAATGCGGTACGTTGGAATGACTTCAAGATTTCTTTCGCAGTAATGGACGGGAACATTGTTGATGCAGTTCGTTTCCAACCAAACTGGCCTCAAGTCGTTCACCTACGTGCTGACCCATTCGAAAAAGCACCACACGAATCGGGCATGTACCTACGCTGGATGGCAGACAATATGTGGCTATTCGTACCAGTAGGCGGCAAAGTACAAGAGTTCATGAACACACTACCTGACTACCCAATGCAGCAAAGCCAAGTGTTGAACCCTGGTAACTTCAACCAGAATGCGTACATGCTTCAAGGTAAACTTAAGCAACTAGAAGCGGCAGCAGCGCAAGCTAAATAATTAGCTAAAGCTTAACCAACCTAGGAAAGCGAAACCAAGCCGTGATAGCTCAAGTGCTATCACGGCTTTTCAGTATATCAACAATGAAAACTGTCCCACATAAGCCTTTATCAAACGAGTGACGAACAAGGTTATCCGCATACATTTACTCGCATAGCCTTGTAACTCGCCTCGTTTATGACCGTTACGTTAAGATTACGCAAATTTTTTCAAATCCCACGGACATCACTTGAAATACAGAGATATGCGTGCGATTGTATTTTAACTCACCCTAACAACTGTATGATTATGAAGACAATCCAAAGCATTGCCCTACTCTCAGCTATCGTTGCTGCACCTTCAGTATTAGCTGACGTTGAAATCCAAGTTCCATCCAGTGTTGATATTCTAGCGGTTAACGAAGCTAAGCCTGACTTAGACGGCGGCTTATTCTCTTCTCATAAAACACTGACGTTACCAGATGGCCAAAACCAAATCGTGTTCCAATATCAACTTGCATTTGATAAAGGTAACGATCGTGAATTCGTAGACAGCGACGCTGTTATCGCAACATTCGATGCGACTGATACCACAGTGACTTTCGACCTGCCAAAATACCGCAACACAGCAGAAGCAAAATCTGGGTTTAAGAACTTAGAGTGGAGCCTTGTTGACGAGAACCAGAATGAAATCAGCGTTAAGCAAGACAAGCTAGTTAAAGACGGTATGCAAATTGGACGTAAATACCCTCAAGAAGCAAAAGAATACAACCAGAAAGGCGGCATTGCTGCGCTAGCTATAGGTACAACAGCAGGCGCAACAGCGGCGGTTGTTCAACCTGTAACACTTCCAGCAAAAATTGATGGAAATGCGGCTAACACAGCTGAAGAAATGTTGTATTTTTGGTACGAAAAAGCCGATGCTGAAACGAAGCAGAAATTCAAAGATTACGTGAACAAGTAGATTCGATTACGAACAAATCTATAAAATATCTCGTTCAAACCAAAGAAGCTGGCACACTGCCAGCTTCTTTGATTTCATCTAAATAGGACGTTATAGGTCTAACAATCAACGATAATCAGGTCGAATCCTCGACATCAACAACATATCAATGTATTTCCCGCCTTTGAATGTACTCAGCCTTTTAGTGCCTTCTAACTGAAAACCTACTCGTTCATACAAAGCAATGGCAGCGTTGTTATCGGCATGAACCTCTAGCTCCAGACGGACCAGATTAAGCCAATTATCAGCCTGATTAATCGCTTCTTTCATTAATGCCTTCCCAACCCCTTTGCCGTGTGCATCAGGGTGAATCGCAATCCCTAAGCCAGCACTATGTCGGTCTCTCACCTTAGTCGTCATGAATAAGGTAATGTGCCCAACGACTTTACCTGACACTTCTGCGACTAAAGTGAAATGGTCTGAATGACCAAACAATCGCTCCACTTGCTCAGAGCTAAGGAAAGGTTTTTGTGAGGTATTTTCTGATACTGATGAATGACGATAAATATCAAAAATGTCTTGGTTGTCTGTGGTTTCAAGATGTCTAATTTGTATTTCCAAAGTGATTCCTTACTGTCTATTTCTATCCTTAAGCTAATTTTCATATTACGGATAGCAACGAGTAGCTACAACCGTAAGTGACAGAAATAATTGAATAATCGTCATAGCCCATAAAACAGTCGCCACAGCCCATAAATAACAAACTCAAATACTAAAAATGCACCATTGAAGGCCCTCACTCGCCTGTTCATAGAGTAAAGTTCGCTCTCGAAGCAAATAGCTCAAAGGTATAATAATACCAATCGTAGTAAATAACTGTTCACCCTAGCTTGTTAAAAATATCGATAACGTCGTTAGGTTTTTTGATTGTAGAATAACTACTTATCGAAACTATTTATTGAAAAGAGCAGCCTTGTTCTCAAGCTTTTTTCCTGCGCTATTTTTGATCACTTACTTACTGTGATTGGTATAAATTGATCCATCGCTTTGAGCCTTTCGTAATACCTGACGAAAATAACGGACAAACTCAAAGGATTCCAACATGATTAATAAAATTAGCAAGTCTCTATCTCTTCTTGTCGCTGCACTTTTTTTTAGTGCATTCGCTAACGCCAATCATCATGAGATGAAAAAAGATATCGTCGATGTCGCAGTAGGAAATGGCTCTTTCAATACACTTGTAGCTGCTGTTAAAGCGGGTGGACTTGTAGATACTTTGAAAGGAGAAGGACCTTTTACCGTTTTCGCTCCAACCGATGAAGCATTTGCCAAGTTGCCAGATGGTACTGTCGATATGCTTTTGAAACCGGAAAACAAAGACAAACTACTCGCAGTGCTAACTTATCATGTAGTCGCAGGGAAAGTGATGGCGGCAGACGTTATGAAAATAGATAAAGCGACAACAATCCAAGGTCAAAACGTGATGATAAGCGTAAGCGATGGCACGGTTATGGTTAACAATGCAAAAGTGATTGCGGCAGATGTGGAATCAAGCAATGGTGTAATCCACGTAATTGATACGGTCTTGCTCCCGAAATAATCAAATAGAAAGAAAGTCTCAGGCAAACCAAACTCTTTGAGGGTGTGACAGTTCACACCCTTTTTAACCTACTGGGCTAAGCGTTGAGCATATCCAATTTTACCTACACTAGACATAACGTTAATGGCTACTTAGTGGTTTTCTCCATCACGTAATTAGTCAGCTTAACGCCACGTATTTCGACTTCCTGTTCATTCACTAACTTAAAGCCAAGGTGCTCATAGAAAGGCCTAGCGGTAATACTCACCTCAGAGAAGTATCTCGATACACCACGAAATCGACCAATCTCGAATACATGCTCCATCAAAGCTCGCCCTACACCTTTACCTTGATATTCATGATGACAAAAGAAGTGATCTATCAACCCATTCGGTTGCAAGTCAGTATAGCCAACAATGTGGCCATCCAACTCCGCTACAAAAGGTTGGATACGATGCAGACACTTTTCCCACACCTCGGAATCAAAGTCACTTGGTGCCCAAGCCTCAACTTGTTCTTGAGAATAGTCACGAACATTAATATTTCGAACAGTATGGAAATAGATCTCCCATAATGCTTTGGCATCACTAACTTGGTAATTTCGAATTCTAACCACGACACAGTCCTTTCATGTATTGCTGATTGCCTATTCACTACTTGATAGCAATACTAACGATAAAACACAGCTAGCCAAATAGTCACAACGTCTCTATCCGTACCAACAACCTTGTGCTTCTCTCTCGCGGCAATATTGATGTAATCCCCTTTAGACAAGGTAACGACACGTCCGTCTTCAAACTCAATAACACCTTGCCCCTCTAGCACCATAACCCATTCGTTTTCATCTTGGTCATACCAACCTTGTTCTGGAGAACTGTGCCCATGAGATATTATTCTTTCAATCCGCACATTCTCAGTAGTAATGATGTCGTTGAAGATTTCGTCGGGTATTGACGAAGGCACATCCGAGTAGATATTTGACATCGCTCTCTCCTAATCCTTATTAGATGAATATGGTGCATTGCTTTATCGTTTTATCGTTTTATCTAAAGCCTAGCTTCCTGAGCTCCTAAGCTATAAGCCCTAAGCCCTAAGCCACAGCACTTTTTCTGAAATAGAAACGATAATAGCCAACCAAGTTACTGCAGATAAATAGCGCTTCCATCAGTACAGCAGTTGGAGAACCAACTAAGTAATTGTGAACCAACCAAAAGCTAGTTCCGATAATCATCAACTCTCTTAATCGACGGTCATCTTTATTGAAGGCTGCAAAGGTTTGAAATACGGAAGCAAAGCAACTCAATATGCTAGTGAGCCCCGAGTAAGTCACAACCGTTGCGACTACTGACATGGAACTGAACAAATATTTAAATTTTGGTGACGTAGAAAACACGCTCGTCAAATATCGAATGGTCGCGATGATCATCAAACTTGCCGCTGTCCATTGTTCGAGCAAAATGAAATGACTAGAAATAAGAACGCCTGCAAAAAACAAGCATGTGACGATTTTCTTCCTCTCTTTAAATTGAAAAGACAGAAGATCGAAACAAATAGCAATTGCGACTAATACCTGAGAAAGATAAAAAGCTGACACGATTATTCCTTAAGTAGTGACCTAGCAGATTTAAATTATGACGTTGCTGTTTTATGAATGATATTGAAGTTTAGACTTTTAAAGTACCACTGATTACGGTGGTTGCAGACCCTATCAGTTTTATACGACCGTTCGGTAATAGCTCTGTCGATACATACCCACCGCGGCGCGACGCTTGGTAAGCATTGAAACGCGCTTTGTTTAGTTTCTCGGACCAGTACTGTGTGAGAGCGCAATGCGCTGAACCCGTAACGGGATCTTCGTTAACACCCACCCACGGCGCAAAATAGCGCGAAACAAAATCAAGCTCAGAGTTCGACGACAATGCCGTCACAACAACGCCTCGACCTTTAATACGCTTTAGAGCATCAAAGTTTGGTGCTAAATCTAATAAAACTTGTTCGCTGACAACCTCAATAAACTGTTTGGTATCGAACTCACTGTATGACACGACTTGGTCTTCACACAGCCCTAAATATTCCAGCAAATCTTTATTAGCATCCAATCCAAGATCAAGCACAGTACTTGGGAAGTCAAGCTCGATTGTGGAGTCACAAACTGTGGCAGATAGCTTCCCTGAAAGCGTATCAAACGTCACAACCTCACCCGCATTGACTAACCCTCTTTCCTTCATCACATGCGCTGTTGCCAACGTACCGTGGCCGCATAATTTGACTTCAACTTCTGGTGTGAACCATTTCAACGTCATCGTATTGAGGGCTAAGAATGCCGTTTCTGATACTGCCATCTCTTCAGCAATCGAATACATCAACGACTCTTCTAAAGGTTCTTGTGAAATACAAACCCCTGCAGGGTTTCCTTTAAAAGCTTTAGTTGTGAACGAATCCACTTGTTATATCTCTAAATTCACAATGGCTCCTAGCTCTGATATTGAATTGACATTGCAGCCTACAATAAGCACAAACACCCCGAGCTACAAGTGTTCAACAGCAACATTATTAATACTTATTTAAGAACTAAGGAATGATAAACAAACAGTTATGAAAAGAATTGGTGGATTAAGCTGAGGGTTTAATATCGGGCAGATAAGAGATAAAACGTATCAGCCCTGGTAGGAAACAAGCACACATTCGCGGCACATAGGCATTGTATCGTGCCACAAACGGGTTACTCAGCAATGGTAACTTTATTGAATCTACTGACGTACCAGAGCAGATTTCACAATGGTCAAGCCAAGCAGACCCAACATAACTCCTGTCACTTTATCAATATAGTAAGCAGCGCGCGTAAACTCTTGACGCACTTTAGGCGTCGATAACAGGAAGATGATCGCCGCATCCCAAATAAAGACAACCACCGTCATCCAAATACCTAGGCCTAACTTAAACATGAAGCCAATGTCATTGTTCAACACAACCGTAAATAAGCTCAAATAGAACAATAGGTTTTTGGGATTAAGGATTCCAGATAGAAAACCCGTGACGAATTCTTTAAGAAAAGTCGTTTGGTTGAAGCTATCTCCTTCGGAAACATCCATATTACTGTAGTTACATTTCTTCGCTCTTATCGCTTGAACGGCAAGATAAACAAGAAATACACCACCAATTATCTTAAGTGCAATCATAACGGAAACAGATGCCGCTAGGATCGAGCCGACACCAACCAAACATAAAGCAATATAAACCGCATTGGCGCTGGCAATACCGAATGCAACGCCGAGTGCTTTTCTTCCCTTATTTTTAACAGCGCTCTTTACCACAATCACAAAATCTGGTCCGGGGCTCAATAGCGCCAAAAAGTGAGCAATCGCCACGGTAACAAAAATCCCAACTAAACCTGCATCCATAAACCAACCTCCTATCGTTCAATTAATGCCCTACTATTGCATAACTAACGAAAAAATGCTCAAGTAGATGAATATATATTTACTAGCAACCTAATAATCAAACAAATCCCGTGTTTTCGTCGTGCCAAATCAGAAGTAGATGAGTCATTCGTGCACTTATTCAGGCGTTCGTCGGTCAAAGGTTGATATCCCCTTGATTTAACGTAGTGATTTTGTGCTCAAAGCTTACTTTTAGTTCCAATTAGGTCATAGGATTTTCACACCTAGATGCATTGCGTTAGGTTGAACTGAAATTAGAGACCTAAATTTGAGCTATGTCGCAAAATTTGGGCTACGATTTAGTTAAGCAAAGTAGGAAAGGAATCCGTCAGTGAAAGCATTTTATGTTTCAGTTCTTGCGTCATCATCCTTTTTAACTGGCACAGCGTTTAGCCAACAAAATGATATTTATCTCTACAATTGGGATGAATTTCTATCCAATAGTGTCGTGACCCAACTAAGTGACACGTACGGCATTTCTTTGAAACAGCAGTTTTTTTCTGATGAGTCGATCAGAGATGAAGTGCTATTAAGCGAACGTCGTGGCGCATTTGAGCTAGTCATTATAGAAAGTGTAAAGCTCAATGCGTTAGCCAAGCAGAACCTGTTTCATAATCTCAGTGAGTTACAACAATCCATTGCTGGTAACATAGATTCACGGTGGGTTGAAGGATGTGGCGAGTATGGCATTCCCTACGCTTGGGGGACTGTGGGAATCTTATATCGCAGTGACAAACTAAACGCTCCCACCTCTTGGAACGCTATTCTCGAACCAGACACGAACAGCAGTGGCCGCATAAGTATGTATTACGAACCTACGGATTTGGTGAGTACTGCACTGTTAGCAAATCAATTTGATCCATTCACCAATAATGAGCAGGAACTTCGCGTTGCCTATAAAACCCTGCAAGCTCAAAAGCCACACCTAGAAAGCAACGAATACGTCATCGACTATATTCGCCAACCCGAACGTCTTGCTAACATCGACCTTGCCTACGGTTATTCTGGTGACAGTTATGTACTCAATGATTTGGAGCCTGATGCCTCTTGGGTTTACATCGTACCTCAAGAAGGCACAACGTTATGGTTAGAGTGCATTGCTGCGATTAATAACGGAGAGTTGTCTGCACAAGCAACAACGATTCTATCATTCTTGTCGCAACCCGAGATCGCCGCTCAAAACGCAATGGATTCATGGTTTGCAACTCCAAGCTCAAAAGCAAAAGCCTTAACAACGCAAGAATACCAAAATGATCCGGAGCTTTTCCCTAGCAAAGAGGTTTTAGAACGCAGCTATCTGTATCAGCAACTCGAACCCAATAGCATTCAAATTCGTAACCGCATTGTCGACAGTTTGAGATAATTAATGCCAGTATTAAAGAAGCTCTACTTTGTGCTCATTCCTACTTTATTGTTCGTATTTGCAATAGGCGGAATGGTTACTTACCACTTAGCCTCTAACCACGCGAAACACATGTACTTAGACGAAGTACAATCTGATGTGAACACCGCGCTCGTGGCGGCTGAATACGAGCAACTTGGTCTATCTTTGCTTGTAAAAGATATAGGTTCATCGCTACAGTTCTTGCGATATATTCAAAACCCTAGTGACTACACAACCTTGTCCCTGCTGGAAAAAAGAGTGCTTCGTGTCTTAAACCAAAGTCACGTTAATCAATTTGGTCAACGTAACATCTATATCGTTGATCCTAAGTTTCAGTTAACGCTATCTACGTTACGAGCAGACCCTTTCGAAGGGTTAAAGATCCCCGATAACATCTATGAAAAAATCTTCGATATCTATACCTCGTTAATCAATAAAAACGAGCTGTCTCATAAAGGCTTCTCATATATCTCTGTGAGTGGTGAACTTAGATACGCTTACGTTATTGCAATCGACCCTTACTTGCTCCCACAAGACAAACGTGCAAACGACAGCTTAAATCGATACATACTAATTGCAGATGGTCCATTAAAACAACTATCCAACTTACTAATAAAATACAACGATGATGACAATATGCAGCTTCTGATTGAGCCATCATCGAATACTGCACACATAGAGAATACGCAGTTTGTTATCAAATCGTTTGAACAAACCAAAGACAGAATCAAAGTTGAGATGAACAGCCGTCACTTCCTCGCTCAGGTTAATATTCGCGAAAAAAAATTCAATCAGGAAAAATCTATCATAGCTCAGCAGACCTTACTTGGCGGTTTGACGACACTATTCATTATTATGCTCATCGTACACATGGTGGTGCGCTACCAATTAGTACGTCCACTCAAAGATCTACTACACGAGATATCCATTGGCGGACTTAAACTGAGGTATTTCAAACGTTCATCCGGGCACAGTGAAATTGATGGTCTAAAAAACGCCTACATTGATTCATTAACAGAATTGAAATTCGAAGCTGAATTTGATCAATTAACCAAATTAGCCAACCGACGCTCGTTCATCCGACACCTCGATGTGCGTCTAAAAAGCTCGATAAGTCCTCATTGCTATCTGGTTTGCTGGGACATTATCGACTTCCGTAAAATCAATGACTTATATGGTGCAAAAGTAGGTGACAATGTACTCGTTAGTCTGGCCAAAACACTAAGAGAAACCCTGCAGAATCAACAATCCTCTTTCGGTTTCAGTTGCAGCGACTATTCAGTTGCAAGGCTAGGAGGAAACCAATTCATTGCCATATTGGAAATGGGTGAGCACCAATCAATAAACGAAGAAATTGAGAACATTAACAACACCCTAACAGGCACGACTTTCCTCGATTACTATGGTTTCAGGCTTTCAATTGCAACAGGTGTACTACCCGTCGATACCCCTAAGTTCGAGGAGATATGGCACCGATGCATCGATGAGATGCTGATTAATGCCAAAGCGCACAGTGATGGAGAAAGCCGAATCGTTTACGGCGAAGAACTACTTCATTCACTAGAAAGACATGACGTTATCGAAAAAAGGCTATTGGAGTGTTGTGAAAGCGACAACTTTGAACTTCGCTTTATGCCTATTTTCAATGCTAAGACACTTCAGATTGACGGAGCAGAATGTCTGATTCGCTGCCCTGCTCTATTTGATATAAAGGCTGGCCCGGATGAGTTTATTCCGGTCGCCGAAAGAAGTAACTTGATATCCAAACTCGACATGTGGGTCATTAGTACCGCAATAAAAAGCTATAAAGAGCTCTCTGAAATTCACAAGTACACAGGTAGCTTATCAATAAATATATCAGCAATGGAACTTTACAATCGTAACTTTGCAGACAATATTCGAAAGGTAATCGAGCGTTATCAAGTACCACCAGCCAACATCATTATAGAAATTACCGAAACCAGTTACGTTAAAAGCAGTAAACTTACAGTGCAGACTATCGAAAGTATCAGGAGCTTAGGTTTAAAAGTGTCTCTTGACGATTTCGGTACTGGCTATACAGCTTTTAACCAACTTCTTCACTACCCTGTCGATGAGCTTAAAATTGATAAAAGCTTTATCGATAATATCGTCGACGACAAAGCTGACCGAAAGATGGTCGAATCCATGGTTAACTTAGGGCACTCTTGTGACACCTTCGTTGTTGGTGAAGGTGTCGAGTCTCTCGAACAATATCATCACCTTAAAAAAGCCAACTGCGACCTAATACAGGGTTATTTTTTCAGCCAACCACTCACTTACATTGAGTTCATTGAATTTGTTCGTGACCACAATCCGCAAACTATTCTGGATCAGCAAGCCCTTTTAGAACCAAGCTCTAACGAAAGGATTGTGGCACTTAATCAGAAACAGTAGTCGTATTCCGAAAGCATGACTACTTAATAACCACGACCAAACCTTGTAGAAGCTTAGCCTTGCATCGAGGTCAACAGCTCCATCATGTCTTTAGAGCTTATGTTCTTCTTGTGCCTCACTACGGCGTCAATCATCAATTCTAAGTTACCTGCAGAGATGTAATCACTAAGCACATCGTTAAACTTGCCCTGAATTTCGTCACTCGCGTACAAATGATCAGGAATGAAGAATAAGAACTGGCTTCCACTGCTACGGAATGAAATGGTGCTTTCAGGGATCTTGGTGGTCAAAGACTTAGCAGCCGAGCTCACCACAAGGTCCCCATATTCAAGGCCATATTTTTGATTAATCTCGGTAAGATTTCTGATTCGGACAAAATAGAGATCAAAGTTTTTGTCCTTCGAGTAGCTATTCTTAACAAATTTCATCAACGAAATTCGATTGCGAAATCCTGTAATAAAATCCGTAGAGTAGAGCTTTCTTTTAATAGAAAAGTCCATATAAAAAATAATCCCAGTCAATAACAAGATGCCAACAAGAAAAACGCTACTGATCCGATGAACGGTAACCAAGTTATCAACCATTGAGGTATTTTCTTCAATCACAGGGCTTTGTAATCGAAACTTGTCATTAATAAAATCGACGAGTGTGTGGTAGCAAATATCGACTTTTTTCTGCAGAGATTCCTTGGGCAACAACCCTTGACTGACCAGTTTAATTGAGGATTCCAAGCTCTTAAATTTATCAAATTCCGCACTAAAATAAGGTTTAAAGTTTGCTGACTTGATGAAATTGGAGGACTCAGTACTGTTAATTAATATGTCAAAACGGCTCCACGTAATATCGTACGCTAACCATAACTCATCATAATCAATAGTTTCAGAACGGCTTACCATCAAGAAATTGGCGTATTCTTTCACCAATTGAAAAACGAACCACGTTGCCTCATTTTGTCGGGTGGAAAAACTCTTATTGATATCGTTAATGCGGGTCACACTGTAGATATTAATGGTGAGTACCACTGCCGCTAAAGATAACACGACGACTTTAATTGCAGTCAATGACAACAGCTTTTTCATACTAAGTCCTTACAAATGAATATCGCGTATCTGCCAGATCATCTTGGCATGGAAGTCAGTGTTATCAATGTCTGGAGTCGAAGAAAGTGGATATATCAACCAGTACGGACCTTTTTCTCTGACTGACATAAATTGGCCATTTTGTTTAATCGCAATGATCGGCTGGTAGTCGTCAAAGTCTTCTTTGGGCACCGCTATTTTATAATCGTTTAGTGCAACAAAAGTTACCTGCGAGGCCATGGGTAAATCCATAGTTTCAAGCACCGTTTGTAAGGCCACACCACTATAAACCAATTCTCCATCCAGCCAAGGTAATGACGTGGTGATTTCTTTTTGAGGAAGCAATAACAGTTGTTCTCGACTGAATTGATGCTTTTGCCCTAAGTGATCGAATATTGTCAGTTCCGATGCTGCAAAAATAGAAAATGAACACAGTGAAAGGATAAACAGAAGTGCAGCTCTCATTTTAAACTCCATTTTAAAAGGTCACTAATTTGAGTCTAGTTCATATTGGTCATTTGACTTGCTTAGACATTGTCTATTTTCTCAATGATGCTGTTCGAATCTTTCTCAAATAATGTTTCATTCCTGTAACCAGTTGCGAACAACACCTCCCCTTATCTCAATAAGACTTTAATTAGCGTTCATACAAGTAATCCCTGTTTTTTAAAGACAATGAGTAATCCAATCCTGCCACTGAATACGTACTGACTAACAAAATTGACAATAAATATGAGTCAGTAAGTAGCGAGAACGCTTATGCATGCATAACCTTTACACCAAGGTGAGTGTTTTCTGAGGGTCATCAAGCACTCGCTCTTTTCTTCGATAAGGGAATACGTAATGAGATTAAATAAGCAAAAGTTTAACCCCATAACCGCACTTTCCATTCTGCTAATGACGGCGGTCATGAATCCAGTTTACGCAGAATCCAACGACGAGCAGTTCGAGTTAGGAAAACAAAAAGCCAAGGTGTGTATGACCTGTCATGGCGTTGATGGTATCTCAACACAAGACCCTTACCCGAACCTTCGCGGTCAAAAGGTGGGATATCTCATTTCCTCGTTAAAAGACTATCAGACAAGGGAAAGAACCAGTGGTTTGGCAATTCTCATGCAGCAACAAGCCGACACACTTTCAGACCAAGACATCCGCGACATTTCCTATTTCTATTCAATGCTCGGCAAGGAATCAAGTTCAGTTAGCGACTCAAAAACAGACAGCGAATAAAAGCTTTAGGCAAGGAGCCTTGTTATGGAACAAGTGACACCGCAATACAACATTAAGGTCGTTAAGTACTTCATCATCGCGTCTTTAGTGTGGGCAATCGTAGGTATGATCATCGGAGTGATTCTCGCCGCGCAATTGTATTGGCCAGTCTTAAACTTCGATTCTCAATATTTCCAGTTTGGTCGACTGCGCCCGCTACATACATCTGGGGTGATTTACGGGTTCGTCGTGAACATCTTGATGGGGACATCTTTGTACATTGCCCAGCGAACAGGCCATTGTGAGTTGTTCAATAAAAGCCTTTCATGGATGGTATTTTGGGGATGGCAATTTATTCTATTGCTTGCGGTCATTTCCTTACCCGCAGGCCACACCAGCTCAAAAGAGTATGCGGAGCTTGAGTGGCCAATCGACTTGATGATTGTGTTGGTTTGGGTGCTGTATGCGGTGTTGTTCTTTGGCACCCTTGCTAAACGAAAGGTCAGCCATATCTTCGTGGCTAACTGGTTCTTTGCTGCTTTCATCATCGTCGTTGCAATGATTTTCATCGTGAACAACCTCGCGATGCCTGTGTTGGCGATGAAGTCCTACTCTGTGTTTGCAGGCGCTCAAGATGCGATTGTTCAATGGTGGTGGGGACATAATGCCGTCGGCTTCTTGCTGACCGCTGGTGTGATTGGTATGAACTACTATTTCATACCTAAAGCGGCGGATCGACCTATCTACTCGTACCGTTTGTCTGTGATCCATTTTTGGGGCTTGGTCGGCTTTTACACGTGGGCCGGAACGCACCATTTGGTTTACTCTTCCGTTCCTATCTGGATTCAGAACATCGGCATCGTAATGTCTTTGATCCTGTGGCTCCCTTCCTGGGCGGGTGCTTTCAATAGCGCAATGACCCTTCTACAAAACAAAGAAAAGCTGAAGTCCGACTACATTCTTTTATTCTTTTTCTCAGCAATTCTTTACTACTGCTTGGCGACATTCGAAGGTCCCCTACTCGCTATTCGCTGGTTCAACATGGTGGCACACAACACCGAATGGATCATCGGTCACGTACATTCCGCAGCTCTTGGATGGGTTGGAATGTCAGGGATAGCGGTTTTTTACTATTTCATTCCGCGCTTATGGGGCCAAACCGATCTTTGGTCACGACGACTGATTAAATGGCACTTTTGGCTCGCTCATGCTGGCGTCGCCATCTATGCGATAGCACTTTGGATCGCAGGCATCGGCGAGGGATATATGTGGCTCGCTCAAAATGAAAATGGCGAACTGATATACAGCTTTGTAGAGGCTATGGACTTTAAAGCACCTTGGTTGTTCTTACGATTCTTTGGTGGTGCGCTGTTTGTTCTCGGTTTATTCCTAATGGCATTTAACTTATTTAAAACCGTTCGTATGCCAGTAGTACATAACGCTAAACACGCCGTTAATGAGGGGGCTTAAATGATGAGTAAAGACTTTACACATTCAATCGTCATTTTAATTTTGACCACTGTTGTCGTCGCTTCCTTTTCTCTGTTGGTTTGGGTAGTGCCTAGTATTGTCCGCGGAGACGACATTGCCAAAGGCAGCTTAGCGATGCCACTCACACCGATAGAGTTAGCAGGCCGAGACATATACATCAGTGAAGGCTGCCATGTGTGTCACACCCAAATGGTTCGCCCTCTAGAACCAGAAGTGAAACGTAATGGTCGTCCCAACAAAGAAGCAGACGACATCTACGAATTTCCTAACTTGTGGGGTTCTAAGCGCACGGGGCCGGACCTCACTAACCTAGGTAGAAAGTATTCTGACCAGTGGCATGCTATTCACTTAATTGATCCTCGAAAAGTCGTACCGACATCGATCATGCCCGCCTACCCTTGGTTATTTGAACAGACTCTGTCAGGCGACGACATAAGCGACAAAATGGAAACCCTCCGCATACTTGGCGTTCCTTATACTGACCAAGAAATAGGTGATGCCAGATTACAAGTAAGAGGGAAAACCAAAGGTGAAGCTCTGATCCGCTATCTACAAAGCCTTGGTAAAGATACGTCACAGGAGGTATCACAATGAGTGCATTTTGGAATCTATGGGCGGTAATTTTAACCTTAATCTTCTTCGTTCTTATGGTGTCTGTTGTCGTTAAATATTGGCGTAGCAATCACCAAGCCGATCAAGACCACACCCTTGGCACTTTTGATGGGATTGAAGAAAAAGATGCGCCACCGCCAAAACTACTCTTTGTTAGCTATGCTATTGCCTTTCTATTGTCTGCTGGCTATTTGGTGCTCTACCCCGGGCTTGGTGAATGGGAAGGGTTAGTCGATTGGAAGCAAAGTGACGACAAACTCAGCTCACCCAGCACAACGTTAAACGAGCAATTCTCTCAAACAACGGAAACCACCCTCGAAGGATTGTCTGGCATACCCGAAATAGTAAACAGCGGACAAATCTTGTTCCAAACTCACTGCGCGGCTTGTCACCGCGATAACGCTCAAGGTCAGAAACACTTCCCTAACCTTATTGACCAAGAATGGCTATATGGTGGTAGTGATGAAGCGATCATTCATTCGATCGCCAAAGGGCGAAATGGCGCGATGCCGGGTTGGAGCGAGATAATGCGCCCCGATGAAGTGGCTAAGGTTTCTTACTACTTAGCTTCGATCAATCAACGCCATACCGATGTTCCAGAGGTGAAAGTCAAAGTCGGCAAAGAGCTGTTTGCAAAATACTGTTCGTCTTGTCACGCCGATGGTTCTGTCGCGAATCCGGCGATCGGCGTCCCTGATCTTTCAGATGATATCTGGCTGCACGGAGGGAGTATTGAAGAGATACAACACACTATCAACAAAGGCTTGAACAACCTGATGCCTGCGTTTGATAAACAGTTTACGGAAAACGAGATACTCGCACTGGGTGCTTACATTCGACATGCGGGCTCAGAGCAGCAGCAAAGACTCGCGAACCTAGAAGCTCAGTCTGTTGAACGTGGTGAATACCTCGCTTATGCCGGTGACTGTGTCGCGTGTCATAGTGCCGAAGGTGGCGAACCTTTTGCTGGCGGCCTGCCGTTTGTGACCCCTTTCGGCACCGTATATTCAACCAATATTACACCCCATACAACGGAAGGTATTGGTACTTACGATTTTGATAATTTCCGAGCCGCGTTAGTTGCAGGCAAAGGTAAGAATGGTTACCTGTACCCTGCAATGCCTTACACCTCTTATCAATACCTCACCGACCAAGACATGCTCGACTTGTGGGAATACATGCAGTCAATCACCGCGGTGCCTCGCCGCAATGACGACAACAGCATGATGTTTCCCTCGAATATACGCCTAGGTCTGCTCGGGTGGAACATTGTGTTCATGGATACCGACCCGATTGACTATCAAGTGCCTGAAGAACTTAAATCGGAAGTCGAAAACGTTGAGAAATGGCAACAAGGGAAATATTGGGTTGCTGGTCTTGGACACTGCTCTGAGTGCCATACCCCTCGAAACATTGCTCAAGCTCTGATACCCGAACGTATTTTCCAAGGTAACTTGATTGACGGTTGGAATGCGCCCGATATCACGGCCAACGAGCTGTATGTCGATGGTTGGGATGAAGCGACACTGACCGATTTCTTACACACGGGTCACTCAGACAAAGGGACTGCTTTTGCGGGCATGGCAGACGTAGTAAAAAACAGCCTAAGCCTGATGACGCGTGAAGATATCGAGTCGATGTCCTATTACCTACTCAGTGGTGACATCAACAACACCATCAGCAGTGACGCCGTTCCGTTGCAGCCCAAAGGGTTTGATGAAGACTCTTACGCGACTGACATTTACACCACGTATCGCCAGACATGTGGAGCCTGTCATGGTGACGATGGTAAGGGACGTGACCCTATCGCCCCTACTCTGTTGAATAACGGCATCATCATGCACAGCGATCCATTCAACACCATCGCAGTAACCGTGCGTGGCCTGCAACCCACCTATCTCGACAAAGACAGAAACTTCATGCCAATGGCAAGCTTTGAAGATGTACTGTCGGATCAAAGATTGGCTGAGTTGATCACCTTCGTGCGATTGCACCTTGGAGATAGAGAGGAACCAGTAACGGCAGAGCACGTTCGAGAGGTAAGAGAAACTCTTGAAGCTGCAGGTTACGCTGGAGGGTTACACACCACACCTGAAATGTACGAAAGTCGAGACAAGAACATTAACATTCGCTAGGTTCTGTACGTATTCAATTTACTCGGTAAGCAGCAACAATACGTTACTTCTATCACGGCTTAATCAATTAAAAGGAGACCAGCGTGTCTAATGCCGATCAGTTAAAGCCAAAGTGATCGGTTGAAGGATCCTTCCGAGCTGT
>NZ_JBFSPI010000013.1:0-73210 GCF_041464685.1 Vibrio sp. 10N.237.312.B06 | reverse complement strand
GAGATACGAGATACGAGATACGAGATACGAGATACGAGATACGAGATACGAGATATAACGATAGTTGGGTGAGTTTAAAAAGGTTTTTGGGTTAAAACAAAAGGAAGAAAAAAAATATCGTGGTATAGCCGGGGGGACTATACCACGGGTGCCAATGACACCTTCGCTTGCTGCCGGAGTGATATGGCAAGCCACATCACCTCTGGAATAAAATTAAAGAGAAAGAGTTTCTCTTCGATGGAGTAACTATACGGGTAGCGACTTGTTTTGCTTATAAAATTAACGACAGATGACTGTAAGAAAACCGACATTATTATAAGCTGTTGATTATTAGTGTTTTATTGTTTTCTGGTTGACGCGTACTAGTGAGGTAGTCCCCACTAATTGTTGAAAGTGACGTTTTTGACGTAAACGTTTTTAACGAAATTTACGAGAGTGTATTTTCGAAAACATTGATTTCACACAATAGAATTGTGGGTATGTGCGTGTATTATGTCGGTAATAACAATCTTTCTCATTATCAATCTCGAACTGGGTACTTATGAAACTCTCACAACTAGAGCAAGGAAAAGCGGCTTCTATTGTTGCACTTACAGGTTTAACACCAGACGTTAGAAAAAAACTAATGGTTATGGGCATGTTGCCAAAAACCGAGGTGACACTTATCCGTCGTGCACCTATGGGTGATCCGCTTCAAGTTGAAGTGAGAGGTGTTTCTATAGCCATTCGTGAAAGCATTGCAGAACAAATCGAGGTTATCTAAATGGATTATCAAGTTCTTACTGTTGGTAACCCTAATAGTGGTAAAACAACATTATTTAACGCATTAACTGGCGCAAAACAGCACGTTGGTAACTGGGTTGGTGTGACCGTAGAAAAGAAAACCGGTTTATATTCGCACGCTGGTGATCAATTTCAGTTAACGGATTTACCAGGCATTTATGCACTAGACAGTGGCAATGATGCAAACAGTATCGATGAGTCGATTGCATCACGCGCCGTGCTTACTCACCCAGCGGACGTGATCATCAATGTTGTTGATGCTAGCTGTTTGGAAAGAAGCTTATACATGACATTACAATTGCGAGAGTTGGGTCGCCCAATGATCGTTGTATTGAACAAAATGGATGTATTAAAGCGTGAGCGTCAGGTGATTAATCTTAAGGCTCTAGAAAAAGAGCTAGGTTGCCCGGTTCTAAGCTTGTCAGCAAACGATAAAGGGCAAGTGGTTCGTTTTAAAGAGCGTTTGCATAAGCTTCTGGTTCAAGGTGTGAGTCTTGATCCTATCTCTATTGATTACGATGCCGCGTTAGAAGCTCTTATTCCTTCTGTTGAGTCACAATTTGATGATGCTGACGTATCTCACCGAGCGCTAGCGATTCGTGCTTTAGAAAATGATTACTTGGTATTGAATGGTTTGGCCCCACAAACTCGCACTCAAATTGATAGTGTGCGTCTTGGTGCCGATTTCGATATTGATCTTGCTGTTGCTGACGCTAAATACACTTTCTTACATGAACTTTGTAAACGAGTTCGTCGTAGCGAAGGCAAACTGAGCCGTAATTTCACAGAGAAAGCCGATCAATTCATTTTGAATAAATGGGTCGGGATTCCTTTCTTCTTCGTCATCATGTACCTAATGTTTATGTTCTCTATCAATATCGGTAGCGCGTTTATCGACTTCTTCGATATTGGTGTTGGCGCAATATTAGTTGATGGCGGACATCACTTATTAGATGGTCACTTACCGGTTTGGCTAGTCACCGTTCTTGCTGATGGTATTGGTGGCGGTATCCAAACGGTTGCGACCTTTATTCCGGTTATTGCCGCGCTTTACTTATTCTTAGCGGTACTAGAAAGTTCAGGCTACATGGCCCGCGCTGCATTTGTACTGGATAAAGTGATGCAGAAGATTGGCTTACCGGGCAAAGCATTTGTACCACTTGTTCTGGGTTTTGGCTGTAACGTACCTTCTATCATGGCAACTCGTACTCTTGACCAAGAGCGCGAACGTAAACTCGCCGCATCAATGGCACCGTTTATGTCATGTGGTGCTCGTCTACCTGTATACGCACTGTTTGCTGCTGCATTCTTTCCTGGTGCTGGACAAAACGTTGTGTTCGCTCTGTACATCATGGGTATTCTGGCTTCTGTGTTTACGGGCTTGTTCCTTAAAAATACTATCTATCCTGGTAGCAGCGATAGCTTGGTTATGGAAATGCCGGATTACGAATTGCCGACCGTGCAAAACGTGATGCTGAAAACTTGGCAGAAGCTGAAACGTTTCGTGCTTGGCGCAGGTAAAACCATTGTAATGGTTGTGGCAATTCTGAGTTTCTTGAATTCATTAGGTATGGACGGCAGTTTTGGTAACGAAGACAGTGAAAGTTCTGTGCTATCTAAAGCGGCTCAAGTTGTAACTCCAGTGTTCCAACCGATTGGTATTACTGAAGAGAACTGGCCTGCAACGGTTGGTATCATTACCGGTATTTTTGCGAAAGAAGCCGTGGTTGGTACGCTAAATAGCTTATACACTACACCTTCTGATGAAGAAGCGGCTGAGTTTGATCTAGCGGCAAGTTTAGAAGAAGCTGTAATGACCATTCCTGAAAACCTTGCTGGTTTGAGCTATTCAGATCCATTAGGCATTGAAGTTGGTGACTTGTCTGACTCTAGTTCTGTGGCTGCTGATCAAGAGGTTGATACTTCGATCTTTGGTAACTTGAAAGATAAGTTTGTATCAGGCCACGCTGCGTTTGCTTACTTAATCCTAATCTTGCTTTACACACCTTGTGTGGCAGCGATGGGTGCTTATGTTCGTGAATTTGGTCAGACGTTTGCCCGCTTCATCGCAGTTTGGACAATGGCACTTGGTTACTTCGGTGCGACCTTCTATTACCAAGCAGCAAACTTCGCTGTACACCCAGTAAGTAGTGCTGTGTGGATGGTGGCAATTGCTGGTGGTTTTGTGGTGACGTATCGCATCTTCAAGAAAATCGGCAGTAAGCAAAAAGCACTTGAGGTGCAAGTAGTATGATTTTAACTGAACTTCATCAATACATTGATAACGAAGGTGTTGCTGCTCGTAGTGAGCTTGCATCTAAGTTTGGGGTAAGTGAAGACGGTATCGATGCTATGCTGGGAGTGTGGGTCAAGAAAGGCAAGATATCTCGCTTGGTCGACACCAATAAGCATGGCCATACAACACGTATTCGCTACACCATCAGCAAACAAGATGGTTTGTCACTGAATGTGATGATGTAGTTCAGGTCTCATACTCTCGTTGAAAGCGACGAGATTAGACAATAAAAAAGCCGCTCACCTATTTTAGGTGAGCGGCTTTTTGTTATGTGTCTTTTCTGAACTGTCTTGCTTTAAAGCTCAATGAGACCAACTCAAATTACGCCTTCTTGAAGATAGAACTCAGCGACAAAACGTTTTGGATACGAGTATGGATTGCAGCTTGTTCTTCTTCCGTACGCTGCTCACCTTTAGTGTTTCCCCATACTGGTCCTGGCCATGCGATGTCATTTTTGAAACGCGCAATATGGTGAATGTGCAGTTGTGGCACCATGTTACCTAGCGCGCCTAGGTTTAATTTGTCTGGTTGGAATGTCGCTTCTAATGCTTGGCTTACCGCTTGAGACTCAAGCAAGAACTGCTGTTGTTCTTTCATTGGTAGATGGTGCAACTCTTTTAGGTTGGCGCGTTTGGGTACCAAGATAACCCAAGGCACTGCACTGTCTTTGCTTAGCAGCGCCAAGCTTAGTGGAAATTCGCCGATAATCGTGGTGTCTTTTGCTAACTGTGGGTGAAGTTCAAAGCTCATTATTATTATCCATTTCGATTTCTTGAAGTCATACCAATCACAGTAAGTAAATGATCAGAAATAGCGCAGGAAAAAGGTTTGAGAACAAGGCAGATTTTTTTGATAAGTAGTTACTCTACAATCAAAAATTCTAACGCAGTCATCGAGCGTTTTAACCAGCTAGGATGATTAGTTATTTACTACGATTGGTATCAGTATACGTTAGATAAAACAAAAGGTTGATGCTTTCACATCAACCTTTTTAATTTTCTCGAATCTCGAATCTCGAATCTCGAATCTCGAATCGCTTACATGCGCTCTAGAGTTTCGATACCTAGAAGCGACAGGCCTTGCTTGATAGTCTTAGCTGTCAGTGCAGCAAGCTTCAGGCGGCTCTGTTTAACGGTTTCATCTTCAGCCACAAGGATAGGGCATGCTTCGTAGAAGCTAGAGAATTGACCAGCAAGTTCGAACAGGTAGCTACACATGATGTGTGGTTGACCTTCACGAGCAACAGACTGTACCGCTTCTTCAAATTGTAGAAGTTTCGCGATAAGGGCTTTCTCTTTCTCTTCAGTGATTTTGATTTCACCTTCTAGAGAGTCCATAGAAATGCCTGCTTTAGCAAAGATTGAAGCGACACGAGTGTATGCGTACTGCATGTACGGTGCTGTGTTGCCTTCAAATGCCAGCATGTTTTCCCAGTCGAACACGTAATCAGTGGTACGGTGCTTAGAAAGGTCTGCGTATTTAACTGCTGCCATTGCTACTGTGTTCGCAATGGTTTTCTTCTCGTCTTCTGCTAGCTCAGGGTTTTTAGATTCAATCAACTGAGTTGCACGTACTTCCGCTTCGTCCAGAAGGTCAGCAAGACGCACTGTACCGCCAGCACGAGTTTTAAATGGCTTGCCATCTTTACCTAGCATCATGCCGAACGCGTGGTGCTCAAGAGATACAGACTCAGGAACATAACCCGCTTTACGAACGATAGTCCAAGCTTGCATTAGATGTTGGTGCTGACGAGAGTCGATGAAGTAAAGTACGCGGTCTGCGCCCAGTTCTTCAAAACGGTATTTAGCACATGCAATATCGGTGGTGGTGTACAGGAAGCCACCGTCACGTTTTTGCACGATAACGCCCATAGGGTCGCCATCTTTGTTTTTGTATTCGTCTAGGAATACAACTTGTGCGCCGTCAGACTCTTTTGCTAGACCTTGTGTTTGTAGGTCAGAAACGATGTTTGAAAGCATATGGTTGTACATACTTTCACCCATCACATCATCACGTGTCAGTGATACGTTCAGGCGATCGTAGTTACGTTGGTTTTGAACCATGGTTACGTCAACCAGCTTTTTCCACATTTCAGCACAGTATGCGTCGCCACCTTGCAGTTTCACTACGTAGCCACGAGCTTTCACTGCGAATTCTTCGTCTTCGTCGTAAAGCTTTTTAGATTCACGGTAGAACTGTTCAAGATCTGACAGTTCCATTGAAACTTCACCAGTTTCAGCTTGGATGCGCTCAAGGTTTGCGATAAGCATACCGAATTGAGTACCCCAGTCACCAATGTGGTTAGCACGGATAACTTTGTGACCTAAGAACTCAAGTGTACGAACAACAGCATCACCGATGATCGTTGAACGTAAGTGGCCTACGTGCATTTCTTTTGCAACGTTTGGAGCTGAGTAGTCAGCAACAATCGTTTGTGCTTCTGCGGCTGAAACACCAAGGCGAGAGTCAGCAAGCGCTGCGTCTGCTTGTTGTGCCAGGAACGTTTCATCTAGGAAGATGTTTAGGAAACCTGGACCTGCGATTTCAACTTTAGAAGCGATACCGTCTAGGTTTAGAACGTCCAATACTTTTTGAGCAAATTCTCGAGGGTTAGTGCCTAGTCGTTTAGCAACACCCATAATGCCGTTTGCTTGGTAGTCACCAAATTGTGGTTTTGCAGATTGACGGACAGCCGCAGGAGAGCCTGCAGGTGCGCCAGCGGCTTCTAGAGCCTGAGATACTTTGTCATTAATCAGTGCTTGGATATTCACACGCGTTTCCTTCAATTCAAGGATGAATAAGAGTAGCCGTTATTTCGTGGGCATTAAATTTGGCTAATTATGCTTCTAGTTAACGATTTAATGCTGAAATGAACAACAGACTCTGTTTAAGTTCACAAAAATGGCGTTAATCATACCAATTTTGTGGGCTTTCTTATAGGTCGAATTGATAGAAAATTAACATTTCCTGAGGGGTTTTTGACAATCAACTTTGACCAAGCCAAGTTTGTCTATTTAGGAAAGTAAGACACGGTACTTTTTGAGTGTTTTTTGTCAAAGCAGCGCTTGTTGCTGGAAGTAAAACTGATACCATGCTGCCATTATTTGGAGAACATAGACAATGACGATGAGCCTGAAGCAAGCTGAACTAGAACCACAACAAATGATTGCACGCCTTGATACGTTTATGACGAAAATTGAGAACCTCGGAAATGTGCTGGGTTTGGATTTAAGTTTTGCTCAAGCAGATCATATTGCATTAAGAATCAATGAAACTGAGCTTGCGAAATCAGCACATCAAGCATGGTCTGAATACGGCTCTACGATTTCAGAAGCGATGATCAATGGTCGTCCCATTGTGGTGTTGGCTTTCGATAAACCATTGCAAAGCCTTGGCTGGAAGATTGAATGTTTAGAGCTTCCATACCCAGCTGAAGGCAAGATTTACCCGAGCCAAGATTGGGAGCATGTAGAGTTTGTGATTCCTTCTCACGCACAAACGGCCGATGAGTATCTAGCTGATCTTAAAGAAACCTACCCACAGTTTGCCGCTAAGTTTGAAACCTTGGCTGAGCAAGGCGTTAAGATAAAACTCTCTAGCCCGAAAGGCGAGGGTGAACGTTTGAATAATCCAACGGTTGCATTCAAGCATCAAGGGATTTGCATTAAGCTGCATCCACACTCTTTGAAGAAGATTGTTGAGTCAGAACAGGCCTAATTTGATTAGAGAGTGGCTGGGAATAGATTCCTGAACTCACCAAGGCTCGTCGGAATGACGGGGTGTTTGATGGTGTTTGCCGGAGTCTACCTTTAGATGCTGACAGTCTGAGTGTTCGAGGGCGCATGTTAGAGCCTATAGTTATAAGATTCATCACCGAGTTCGTCATTCCCGTAGTCGGAAATCTCATAAAGCTATTCAGATCATCAGATACAAAAAACGCGCAATGGATTAACCCTATTGCGCGTTTTTTATTGGATTTTAACTGGAAGTCTTACCGGAAATCGAACCTCCGACCTACAGAATCACGGTCTTGTTGCCGTAAACAAACACATGATCGTTGATCACTTTGTTTAAAGCCTTGCTCAACACGTTCTTCTCTACATCACGACCCGCTTGTGCCATGTCTTTTGCGCTGAAGTTGTGATCCACTGGGATAACATCTTGCTTGATGATTGGACCTTCATCGAGATCGTTTGTCACAAAGTGCGCCGTTGCACCAATGATCTTCACACCGCGCTCGTAAGCTTGCTGGTATGGCTTAGCACCAATGAATGCTGGCAAGAAACTGTGGTGAATGTTGATGATTTTGTGGTTGTACTTCTCAACAAACCCCGGCGTCAGCACTCGCATGTATTTAGCAAGCACTAGATAGTCCGCCTCATACTGGTCAATGACTTCAAGCATCTTCTTCTCATGTTCTTCACGGTTTAGTCCTTCGTGAGAAACATGGTGGTAAGGGATATCAAAACGCTCGGTTAGGCTTTGCAGTGTATCGTAGTTACCAACTACTGCCGCAATATCAACATCTAAACTGCCATCGAAGTTCTTCATCAGAATATCGCCAAGGCAGTGTGCTTCTTTAGTTACCAGAATCACAACACGCTTACGAGATGAATCAACCAGCTTACGTTTTGTGTTTTCTGGCAGGGCTTGGTCTAAATCGGCGAGTAAGGTTTCGTCATTGAAGTAGCCCTCTAGCTCGGTGCGCATAAAGAAGTGGCCACTTGTGTTATCAACGAACTCATTATTGTGAATAATATTGAGTTGGTGCTTATAACAAATGTTGGTGATCTTTGAGATGAGGCCAGGGGCGTCAGTACAATGTGTTAATAAAGTTTTTCTTTCCATTTGCGTCTTACTTCCATGAATGTTGCACTTATTATATGAAATCGGGATTCTTCAAAATTTAATGCAGGCCGTCGAACGGTGAACTGAGCCGCAGTATCACCGTTATAATTAATCTATTATCAAGTTGGTTTCAACAAATTCTGCTGCTCATTTATCGCATCGATAAATTGTTTTATATAGAAATATCAGTTTTTCGATAGAAAAAAAGGCAGAAGCTTCATTTTTCAAGTTTTGACCGTAGTACGCATTTGAACTTCAACCGAGGCATTGACGCTTTGGCCAAAAATAGAGGTGATACTTATGGATAAAGAGTTACTAGCAAAAAAACTGTACTGCAAACGAGTGAATTCATTAGCGGGAAGTACAGAGTTAGATGGTAATGTTCTAGATGAAATGTGGGAAAGTAAAACCTCACCAACCGATGCAGTGAAAGCCATGCAGCCTTGCGATAATCATTTTGAAGGTGCCCCTTGGTTGTCGCGTTATCTCAGCCGAAAATAATAACGATTCTTTGATTTTTATTTCTTCAATTCTTACCTTCTAGGTAGCTTAACCCGAACCAAACACCTCCGGTGCGAAGTCATTCTTGATTCGCGCCGGCTCACTAAACCTGCCATAATTCTCTTTCTATTTTTCTAAACTTCGTACTCTATGATATCTAAAACGTTTTCTGCTGATGGTGCTTTGGGTAAAGCGATCCCTGGGTTCCAACCTCGACAAGCTCAGCTAGACATGGCTGAAGCGGTTTCACAGGCTATTGAACAACAGAGCCAATTGGTCGTTGAAGCGGGAACGGGGACAGGTAAGACGTTTGCTTATCTAGTTCCAGCACTGCTGAGTGGTAAGAAAACGATCATCAGTACGGGGTCTAAAAACCTTCAAGAACAGCTGTTTCACCGAGATTTACCATTGATGGTCGATGCGCTTGGTTTTTATGGTCAGGTTGCGTTACTCAAAGGCCGTTCAAACTATTTGTGCTTGGACAGGCTCAGTCGTCAAATGATCGAGAGCCATGGCACTCACACCGATCCAACGCTGTTAGCTCAGTTGGTGAAAGTGCGCAGCTGGTCGTCAGCGACTCAAACTGGCGATTTAGGTGACTGTGATGATATTGCTGAAGATAGCCCCGTCATTCCAACCATTACCTCGACTAACGACAACTGCTTAGGCAAAGAGTGCCCAAGCTACACCGATTGCTTTGTGCTGAAGGCGCGTAAAAAAGCGATGGATTCTGATGTTGTTGTAGTGAACCACCACTTGTTCCTCGCGGATTTAGCGATCAAAGAAACCGGGTTTGGTGAGCTGATACCTGAAGCCGATGTGTTTATCTTCGATGAAGCGCACCAACTTCCCGATATCGCTAGCCAATACTTCGGACAATCGGTTTCCAGCCGACAGATCCAAGAGCTAGCCAAGGACATTGAAATTGCTTACCGAACTGAAGCCAAAGACATGCGCCAACTGCAGAAAGTAGGGGATAGGCTCGTTCAATCGTCAGCCGATCTACGCATTGTGCTTGGCGATACGGGCTTTCGCGGTAACTGGCGTGAAGCATTGAAGTCAGAGTCGATTGCGAGAGAGTTAGTTCGCTTACAAGATGCGTTGCAATTGGCCGTTGATGTATTGAAATTAGCATTGGGTCGAAGCCAGTTGTTAGACACGGCTTTTGAACGCGCCACTATGATCAAGTCGCGCATTGAACGTGTATGTGACGTGTCGATTACTGGTTATTCGTATTGGTATGACACCACGCCACGACACTTTGCTTTGCACATCACGCCACTCTCAGTCGCCGACAAATTCCATGAGCAGATTGAGCTAAAACCGGGTGCTTGGGTGTTTACCTCTGCAACTTTGGCGGTGTCGGACGATTTCGACCATTTCACCTCACGGCTTGGGCTAAAACCGTCAGCACAATTTTCACTACCGAGCCCGTTTGATTACCCAAATCAGGCGCGTTTGTGTGTGCCTCGCTATCTACCAGAACCGAATAGCCCGGGCTTAGCGGACAAGCTAGTAAGAATGCTGACCCCTGTGATTGAGCAAAACCAAGGTCGCTGTTTCTTCTTATGTACCTCACACAGCATGATGAAAGAGTTGGGTGAACGGTTCCGCGAAACGCTCTCGGTTCCCGTTCTGCTGCAAGGTGAGACAAGTAAGCAAAAAACCTTAGCAGAATTCATGGAATTAGGTAATGCATTGCTGGTGGCCACTGGTGCTTTCTGGGAAGGCATAGATGTTAGGGGCGATGCATTAAGCTGTGTTATCATCGATAAATTGCCCTTTACAGCCCCTGATGACCCTTTGCTTAAGGCTCGAATTGAAGACTGTAAGTTGAAAGGGGGTGATCCTTTTGCACAAGTACAATTGCCAGACGCAGTGATTACCTTGAAACAAGGTGTCGGTCGATTGATACGTGATAAGCGCGATAATGGCGCTTTGATTATCTGCGACAACCGATTGGTGACTCGCGATTACGGTGGCATATTTTTGGCGAGTTTACCGCCTATCCCACGTACTCGTGACTTAGGGGTCATTAAAGAATTCTTAGCTAAAGACCATTCAACCGCTGCTGAGTAATTAGCATTGTTGAGCTTAGCCATTATTTTTAGATTAGATAACGAATATTTGAGACACAAATGAGCGCGAAAATTCTTGCAGTAGATACCGCAACTGAAAACTGTTCAGTTGCACTAGTAATGGGTGACCAGGTGTTCGCACGTAGCGAAGAGGCACCTCGAGACCATACGAAAAAAATTCTACCTATGGTTGATGAAGTATTGAAAGAAGCGAATGTTGCTTTAACCGATATCGACGCGATCGCGTTTGGCCAAGGCCCGGGCAGTTTCACGGGTGTACGTATTGGCATTGGTATTGCTCAAGGCTTAGCTTTTGGTGCTGATTTGCCGATGATCGGTGTGTCTACACTGGCAGCGATGGCGCAAGGCAGCTACCGTAAATTTGGCGAAACTCATGTTGCAACAGCAATTGATGCTCGCATGAGTGAAGTTTACTGGGCTCGTTACAGCCGTGAAGATGATGGTCGTTGGACTGCGGTCGATGCGGAATGTGTGACGCCTCCAAGCGAATTGGCTGAACAGCTTGAAGCGGATTCTGAGACATGGGCAAAAGTCGGCACCGGTTGGGAAGCGTATGCAGAGCACATGGACACACTAGCGATCAACACCAAAGTGTGTGAAGTGCTATTCCCAGAAGCTCAAGACATGGCGTTCCTTGCTCAATTTGCTTATGCTGAAGGCAAAGCGGTTGCAGCTGAAGAGTCTGAGCCGGTTTACTTACGTGATAAAGTGACTTGGAAAAAACTGCCTGGTCGCGAGTAAATACGTATTACTTTGGCTCTGCAGTTTATTTTGTAGAGCCGTTATTAAAATTAGGTAATAAATTCTTTAAGCATGGTTTCAATCAACGGCTTACCTCCTTCTTCGATAGGCAATACATCTAAAACCAATCGAACCAACAAAAAGAATGAGGTAAAAAAAGGTGATGCAAAGACCTCTGTTGGTCAGCCAACAAAGGTCGCGAATGCTGTCTCGCATTCTATTCGCCAGGTCAAAGAATCTGAAATTCACAAGGCTCAGATTCAATATGATCTTCCAGAAGGGCGCGGACGACGTGCGATGGAGGAGTATATGGATGTGATGAATCAAGCTAAAAAAGAGGAACTTGCAAAGCTAATTGGGGTCGATATTTATATCTAGCTTTGTGTTTTCATTTATCCTGCTCTAAGGAGCTGCATTATGTATTCTCTCATATCTAAATCTCGCTTATTTTTCCTTGTCGCTTTCTCTACGATGGTGATGGGGTGCTCCTCTTTACCTAAAGAACTTAATGCAAACTCAGAACAGGTGGTAACTGACTACCAAGAGTGGGTAAACACACTACCGGATGCCGGTGATGTTCGTTTGGGTGGCGTGATTGCTAAAGTCACTAATCTGAAAGATAAAACGCGTGTTGAAGTGGTGAACTTACCTATCTCTAGTAGTGGTAAGCCTGATATTGATGCCGAACCAAAAGGACGTTTTGTTGGTTACATTGACGGCTATGTTGAACCATTGAGCTTTGCTGAGGGTCGTTTAGTTACTTTAGTTGGCACATCAAATAGCACTGAAGACGGTATGGTTGGTGAATACCCTTACACTTTCCCAGTCATGAATGTCTACAATCAACGTTTATGGCAGATCACTGAAAGAGTGGTTATTAATGACTTTGCGCCAACTTACTACTCTTGCCGCAGTTTACATTGTCGCAGCTTTCAAACCATGCCTAAGTCAGGGCGTGTGATTCAAGATGTGCAATAGTCGAACCTTAACTCGACATACCCAATGACAGGGACACCATACTATCAATGATTGAACAGTCATATTCCCTTGCGAGCGGGACACTTGCAACACAACAGATTGGCAACCCACAAACGACCGTAACGACGGTCGTTTTTATTCATGGCTGGCTAGACAATTCCGCAAGTTTTACTCAGGTCATGCAGCAAGTCTCTAAGCTTTCTTCAGATACTCACTTAGTTGCGATCGATCTTTTTGGGCACGGTTTCTCGTCGCATAAGTCGGGGAGTTACTACCCATTTCACGATTATATTGATGATTTACACCAGCTAGTGACCAAATTATCGCCAAACAGACTGGTACTGGTAGGACATTCACTTGGTGCATTGATAGCAAGTTGCTATAGTGCCGCCTTTCCTGAAAATGTGTCAGGATTAATTCAAATTGAAGGTCACGGACCTCTTTCTGAAGCTCCCCACGAAACAGTCTCTCGCTTGAGGGATGGGGTACTTAGTCGTCTTCGACAGCGAAGAAAGCCTTCACGTCCTCTGGCAAGCCTTGAGGATGCTATTAAGCTGAGAGCTTACGCCAACCAAATTAATGCTGAATTAATCGCTCCTATTGTTGAGCGAGGTATTGTCGAGTTTGAGAACTCTTGGCAATGGCGATGCGACCCTAATCTAAAATGTGACTCGTTATATCGAATGTCACAGGCGCACGCTGAAGCGATTATGGCGGCGATTGAATGCCCTCACTTAATAATCCTAGGAAATGATGGATTCCGACATTTGCAGCATAATCGCTACAAATCAGCGCATAGTCCTCTGAATATAGAGACGATTCCTGGCGGACATCATTGTCATTTAGAGAGCCCAGAGCTAGTTTCAGAGCTAATTCTTGGTGTAGTTAACAAAATTTAAACAAGTGTTTGAGCCTTTTAGTGCTCATGCACTAAAGCTGTGCTGTAATACCGCAATGATAAAAAGCGGCGAAGCAGTCGTCAGCTGATAAACGAGGAGTAACATCGTGGATAAACCTTGGCTTTCACGTTATCCAAGTGACGTACCAGAAACGATCAACCCAGATCAGTACCAATCTCTCATTGAAATGTTTGAACAGTCGGTACAGAAGTTCGCCGACCAACCTGCATTCGAGAACATGGGATCGATTATGACATTCCGTAAGCTTGAAGAGCGCAGTCGTGCTTTTGCTGCTTACTTGCAGAATGATCTAAAACTGAAGAAAGGCGATCGTGTCGCGCTGATGATGCCAAACTTGCTGCAATACCCAATTGCACTGTTTGGTGTACTGCGTGCAGGTATGATTGCTGTGAACGTCAACCCACTGTACACGCCTCGCGAACTTGAACACCAACTGAATGACTCTGGTGCAAAGGCGATTGTTATCGTTTCTAACTTTGCGAGCACACTGGAGAAAGTCGTTGATAAAACTCCGGTTAAACACGTTGTACTCACTAGCCTTGGGCAAATGTTGCCACGAGCGAAAGGTACGATTGTCGACTTCGTAGTGAAATACGTGAAAGGGATGGTGCCTAAGTACGATCTACCGGGTGCCATTTCATTCAGAAAGGCACTTTACAAAGGCCGTCGTCTTCAATATGTGAAGCCGTTTATGGCGGGTGATGACATCGCATTCCTACAGTACACAGGTGGTACAACGGGTGTAGCGAAGGGCGCAATTCTAACGCACCGCAATATGATTGCGAACGTACTTCAAGCGAAAGGGGCATACAGCCCTGTGCTACAAGAAGGCCGTGAATTGGTGGTAACGGCATTGCCGCTTTACCATGTATTTGCATTGACAGTGAACTGCTTACTGTTTGTTGAGATGGGTGGTCGTAACCTTTTGATTACTAACCCTCGTGACATTCCTGGCTTTATTAAAGAATTACAAAAAGTTCCGTTTACCGCGATTACTGGCGTAAACACCTTGTTCAATGCGCTAGTGAATAACGAAGATTTCCACGAGTTGGATTTCAGTAACATGCGTCTGTCTGTTGGCGGTGGTATGGCGGTTCAGCGCGCTGTTGCTGAGCAATGGAAGAAAGCGACAGGTGTCCACCTACTTGAAGGCTATGGTTTAACTGAATGTGCTCCTTTGGTCACAGGTAACCCATACGATCTGAAAGACTACACAGGTGCAATCGGCCTACCAGTACCATCAACAGAAGTTCGTATTGTTGATGATGAAGGTAAAGTGGTTGGCAATGACCAAGTGGGTGAATTGCAGGTCCGTGGTCCTCAAGTGATGCAAGGCTACTGGCAGCGTCCAGAAGCGACCAAAGAAGTGATCGATCAAGACGGTTGGTTATCGACAGGTGACATCGTTAAGTTTGATGACGAAGGCTTGCTGTACATCGTAGACCGTAAGAAAGACATGATTCTAGTGTCGGGCTTCAACGTTTACCCGAACGAGATTGAAGATGTAGTGGCTCTACACGGCAAAGTGTTAGAAGTTGCGGCTATCGGCCAACCTCATGAAGTGTCAGGTGAACTGGTTAAGATTTACGTTGTGAAACGTGACCCGAGCCTAACCAAAGAAGACATTATCGCGCACTGTCGTGAACACCTAACAGGTTACAAGATCCCTAAATTGATTGAGTTCCGTGAAGAACTACCAAAAACCAATGTAGGTAAAATCTTGCGCCGAGTGCTTCGTGAAGAAAACGACGCAGAGCTTGCCAAACGCGCAAGCGAGTAGTGCTCGGGTTTGCGAGAAATTAGCCCTCGAAACCATTCAGGCGCTTAATCTAAGCGAGCGCTGAAAAATGGTGTTAGAATGCCGACAGTTAATGTCGGCATTTTTGTATCCGGCGATCAAAGTAAAATCAGTGAGAGTTTTTGTGGATTATCAAATCATTACCCAAGTGAAAGACCTTGAGCGAGTTTGCCAACAAGCACGTGAAGCCGATGTTGTTATGCTTGATACAGAGTTCGTTCGTACAAGAACCTATTACCCTCAATTAGGCTTAATTCAGTTATTTGATGGTGAAACGCTGTCACTGATTGATCCTATTGCTCTTGATGAAATGACCCCGTTTGTTGGGCTGTTGAAAGACACTTCAGTGCTCAAAGTTTTGCACGCGTGTGGCGAAGATCTAGAAGTGTTCCAGAACGCATTTGGCTGTACGCCAACGCCAATGGTTGATACGCAGATCATGGCAGCCTTCTTAGGTCATGGTCTTTCAACTGGCTTTGCAGCTCTCGTTTCAGAGTTTGTAGGCGTTGACCTAGATAAGAGTGAATCTCGCACCGACTGGCTAGCGCGTCCGCTTTCTCAAAAACAACTCGACTACGCAGCAGCAGACGTTCACTACTTGATGCCAATGTACAACAAGCTTCTAGAAAAAGTGATGGAAGCGGGCTGGTGGGAAGCGGCACAGCAAGAGTCTGATTTACAAGTGGCTAAGCGCATCCGTAAAGCAAACCCAGATAACGCTTACCTTGATATTAAAGGCGCGTGGCAGCTAAAGCCTCAACAGTTAGCGATCTTACGACCTTTAGCCACTTGGCGTCTAAAAGAAGCAATCAAGCGCGATTTAGCGCTGAACTTTGTCTTTAAAGAGCAAGACTTATGGGCAGTAGCGCGTTTTGCGATGAAAGACCCTAAGCACATGGAGCAAGAAGGTTTTGATTACCGCTCTGTACGTCGCCATGGCGCTAAAATCAGTTCAATCGTTAAGTTAGCTGAGCATACGCCAGAAGAAGAATACCCTGCGCCAGTAGAACGTCTAATGGACTACCCAGGTTACAAGCAACTCTTCAAAGTGTTGAAAGATGAAGTGAAAACAGCATCGCAACACAGTGGTTTAGCGACTGAGTTTTTGGCGTCGAAGAAGCAACTTAATCAAGTGTTAAGCTGGATTTGGAAGTACGATCGTAATCCTGAAAAGCTGCCAGATGTTATGCAAGGTTGGCGTTTAGATGTGGTTGGCGAGAAGCTAAATAAAGCGATCAAATAACCAACGACTGCAATGACATTTCGATGATTCAAAGAAAAGCGACCTAATTAAGGTCGCTTTTTTATTTGGTAAAATTTAGCTAGCTACTCGGCACTTAAGCCATTCTTTGCGTCGGCTTCCAGCGTGCTAGTTCCGGATCAAGCTTGATACTTTGTGAGGTCAGCAGGTTAACACGAGCTAAGTACGCAGCACCGTGCATCAGATGCTTAGCAAGATCAACGGCATTACGCTGTTGGTAATCATCTAGATAGCTGTCTTTCGCCCAGGCGTTGAATGCGCCAAGTGCCGGGCCAGCCCATACTTGGTAATCCATTTCACGACCTTGTTCACCGGTGTTTGACCAACGGCTAGAAAGCCCTAAGTACCAACGGAAGATCAACGCCATCTTACGCTTTGGGTTGCCTTCAGCACGTTCAATCTGTTTAGGGTCACGCTCGTTAAAGTGCGCCACAGTTCCCGCCCAAATGTCATCCAGTGTTGAACGGAATACCTGCTTCTCTAGCTTTTGGCGCTCTTCAACTGGAATCGCTTCAATCGAGTCGTAACGTGTGTATAGCTCATACAGTTTGTTGGCACGCATTGGGAACAAGGTGCCACGCTTAACCACTTGCAGTTTCACGCCCATTTCGAACATGTCTGCCGCCGGAGCCATCGTCACGTCAGCCATTTCAGTTGTCGAAAGCAGCTTACGAGTGTGTTCGCTCGCGCCAGCCTCAACACACGCTTGGTTGATTGAACCAGTAACAATGTATGCCGCACCCATGTTAAACGTCGCTAGCGCAGCGTCAGGCGTGCCTACACCACCACCACAGCCAACACGCAGTGGTGTTTTGAACTGGTACTGTGCTTGGATTTGCTCTTTCAGCGCTAGAATCGTTGGTAGCAGTGTTACTAGCGGACGGTTATCCGTGTGACCACCAGAGTCAGCTTCTGCAGTAATGTCATCAGCCATAGGAACTAGCTGTGCTAGTTCCATCTGTTCTGCTGTGATTCGACCTTCATCAACTAGAGCTTGCAGCATTTTAGCTGGAGCTGGTTGCATGAACTTACTCGCGACTTCAGTACGGCTTACCTTAGCAATAACCTTGTTGCCAATCTGAATCTCACCTTGTGCATCGCGGCTAAGGCCAGCGGCACGGTAGTGAACGATTTGCGGTGTTAAACCTAAGAATGCTGAAGCCTCAACGGTTTTCACTTTGTGCTTCAAAAATAGTTCAACACTGCCGCGCTCTAGTGCGGGTTCGCTTGGACTGTGAATCAGGTTAAACGCATAAGGGCCGTTTGGCAGTGCTGCTTGAATACGGTTGATCGCTTGTTCAACGCGAGACGGGATTAAGCCCGCTGCGCCAAATGAACAAAGAATGCCTGCTTGACCAAGCGCAATCACCAACTCTTCAGATGAAATGCCGTTTGCCATTGCGCCTGCATAGTAAGCGTATTTCACGCCGTGGCAGCGACGAAAATCTTCGTCGCCTAGGCTTTGTGTACCAAGAGCAGGAGCAAATGCGCTAACAGGTTGGTTGTTCGCTGAACTTGCTGAATCGCCCGATGTAATCTCTGCTTGTTGGCTAACGCCTAAGCCTTTTTCTGGGTGGTTCACTACGTAACAAGCAAGGCTTAAATCTTTCAAAATTGTCGACATTGCTGCGTTATCAAAGTGAGTTGTGCTCTCTTTAATCTGCCAAGGCCACGGAGATAGCTTTTCGTTATTGATAGTGGTTTGAGTTGTCATAATTATTTCTTTCCTAGTCCCGTGTCAGGCTTATGCTTCTTCGATACAAATTGCGATGTCTTTCACTTCGTAAATACGCAGACCATCTTTGCTCAGGTTTGCGTCGCCAACGATGATACGTTTACCGTCTTCGTCTTTAATCGCAGTGATATGTACATCCAGAGACATCTGTTTGTTTAGAGGGTTAATCTGACCACGGTATTTCCACTTCACTTCAGATTGGATTTGACCAAACTTCGGATTGCGGAAGCCAGCACCAAGATCTTTGTTTAGCGCGTAGGTTTGCATCAGCTCGATGATCGCTTCGACACCCAGAGAACCTGGCATTACCGGATCTTGATGGAAGTGGAACTGGAAGAACCAATCGCTTGGGTCAATCGTACGCTCAGCGTATAGGTAACCCAGACCGTCTTTACCACCATCGCTGGTGATCTGCACCGTATCGATAAAGTTCAAGCGACCGCCAGCCAGTTGGTAATGCTCTTGCACTTCACCAGTAGCTGAAACGGGTGCATTGAAGTAACGCGCCGTTTTGTCTAGTAGGTTGATGTTTACATCCGGCGTGCGGTTGTTATCAACGTGCCAAGGGTGAGTTACTTTACCGTTGTCCAAACCAAGCTGATCTTTCAGTGCTGCGCCCTTGAAGTAACCAAATACCGCTGTACCTTGGTAGAACGGCACGCCGTCGGTGCTCAGTTCAAAGCTGAAGCTCTGTACGATGTTGGTGCCCATCATTACGGTTGAAAGCAGACGAGAATCGTTGGTAATCGTTTTGCCGCGCAAGTCGACGTTACGCAACACTTTGCCGCTGCCATCTAGGTTGCGGAAAAACAGTTCTTCACCTGGGAAACCCAGTGTTGTTCCCATGTAGCCAGAGATGAAGCCGTTTGGCTGCAGTGAAATTTCCATCAGTACCGAGTAAGGCATTAGGGTCTGGTGGCTGTTTTCATCAAAGTACCATGCATTTTCTGGCACTTCGTATTCTGCGATACACGATGAAGGCTTCTTAAAGTCGCCACGCTTGCCATCAATCTCTACGACACGAGTGGTTAGCTGCAAGTCGCCACACGGAGTACGTGGTGGGATCATTCCACGATAGATTGAGAAATCAGGACCGAAACATTTCTCGATGTCGCCAGTCGCGAATTCGAACATGTGATAAGGCGTGAACGGAACCGTATCGGGTGTACGGTTCGGGTAATCTGGAGTTACCGGAGCTTCCACATGTTGAAGAGGAACCACACCTTTGTTAGGCGCCGTTTCTAGGTCTTCAATTTGTGCCATCAATGGTGCATTCGCTGAAGCCTGTTGGTTCACTGCTGGTGTATGGCCCAAGCTTTTATGGTCCAAGCTTTCGATAACAGGGGTCGCGACAGCTGATTCTAAAGAAGGCAGATAACGAGTACATTCGTCGTCTTCTTTGATCATCACACCCAAGTTTTGGAAATCAACAATCACTTTGCCATTCAGCAAAATATCGATGTTAGCTTTCGCGTATGGGCGAGGGCTTAGACCAATCTCAGTCACTTCCATGCGGTAAGTCAGTTCTGCCGATTGTGGTAGCACTTGACCACGGCAACGTACTTGTTGAGGCGCATTTTCAAGCGGTTGGAAACGACCATTTTGAACAAGCGTGTGCATGCCAAGGTGCATCATGAAGAACTGAAGTAGTTGACCACAACCTTCTGCCATCAAAGAACCAGCCATTACTGAGTCATCTTTGAAGTGACAAGGGAAGTACCAGTGCTCAGGCTCTAGCTGCTTATGACCTTCAATCAGACCAAGTCCCCATGTGCCGCCTTGCGGTTCAACACGGCTAACCTTTTCGATCATCATGAACTTCTCTGAGCTGAAGCACAAAGAAGGCTGGTGGCTATTGGATTGGTGAGTTGGACCAAAACACTCTGCAATGTTGGCAGTCAGTAGATGACGCAGTTCTTGGTGGTTAAACTGCGTTTTAGGGCAGTGCAGCATAGGGTCGAAGCGTTGCTTAGTTGCAAGTTTACGAGCCTTGATTTCGTCTTCAGTGTGAATCACACCCTTGCCGTCTGCTAGCTCTTCATCAGTGAAGAAGCCCGCACAACCGTTATCCATTTTCAGGATCATCTTGTCGCCAACGAAACACTCGTACGAGAAGAAGAACAGTAATGTGTCGCCATTGCGAGCAAAGTTGTTGATTGAGATATCGTAACGCAGTGTATCGCCACCACGAGGCAAGTCGCCAAGGAAGGTCAGCGTACAATCAAGCAGGCGATAAACACGCTCGCCTTTGTTTTCAAAATCAATGCCTAAGTAGCTGATCAGCATTAGGTCACACTGACCAGATTCAACTGCAACAGCCCAAGGGATCTGACCATCAACAAGATACGGCGCGTCAACTGGGATGTCGTATTCGGTGGTCATTGTGCTTGGCTTGTACTCGTTAACGGTCGCGTTGAGCTTGGTTACACGAGATACCAATAGGTAGTCAGTGGTTGGTAAGCGAACGCGGCGCGAGTAGCTATCGATGATCGCGTAATCAGGACCAAATACGTTAGCGATGTCGCCTTCAGCGTATTCAACCAGATCATCGTAATCCCAGATACATGGCTTACGGATAGGTTTTACTGGTGCTGGCGTCGCAAGTACGTTTACTGGCACTGACTGAACCTGAACCGGTTGAGCTTGCACAGGCTGAGCTGATGTTTGCTGACCATTCGTTTGTTGAGAAATGGCATTGTTCTCTAAACTTGAGCTATCTAAACCAGATGTCACTGCGTTTAGCTGTGCTTTTAATAACGCATCAGCCATCTGCATGCCTTGGGCTCGTGTGTGCAGGAATGCTTTGTGTACCTGTTGAGCCGCTTGCTGGTTTTGAGCAAAAGCTTGGTTTTGGCTTAGATTTTGCGGCTGCTGTGAAGCTGCGTCGATTTGAGACGCGCCATTTTTAGCGGATAGGACATGAGTCATATTGCTGTGGTTACCTGTTAGCTGACTGTGGCGAGTTGGCGCCAGAGTAGGGGATACTGATGTAGGAGTTTCGATGACTGGCTCTATCGCGTTTTGCGCTAATGCATTCTTCTCTAACTCTTTTTGTGCAAGGGCTGCTTGAATGCTTGCTGTCGTTGGAACCGACGCCACTCTTGCTGCTTGTTTACCAGAAGCTTTCTGTTGAATCGTTGCCAAGTTGGTCACTGGGGTTTGGGCAATATGTTGATAGATATCACGACCACCAAGAGTCACTTGCTTAACTAATTGACGTTTAGCATCGCTCGCCAGTTCATTGCTTAAACGAACGGAAAGTGATTGAGATTCAACACTCGATTGGCTTAGTAGCAGCTGTGAACATTGTCCTTCGCTGATGTTGGCAACAATCGCGCTCTTAGAACTGACATTCGGATTCAGAGGTGCAAGGTTCAGGTTGAGCAGACCGTGTAGCAGGCTTGCCATACCAGAAGCAGCAGAGCAATGACCCACACGTTGACTTGCTTGAGTAGTCTTTGTGTTCCCTAAACTTAGAGACGAAAACTGATGAGATGAAGATTCTGGTGCATGGTTAAGCTCAAGCAGAGAAACATCGTTCGAGCTCATACCGACTTGAGTCAGTAACTCATCAACAACGGCGTTGTTATTCTCGCTTGAACCAAAAGCCAATGCGTTGATGCTGCCGTAAGCCGCATCTTGGTTGCTCGCTACTTGGTTTTCTTCAACAAGAACAATCGCACCTGCACCTTCACCGACATTCCAACTGCCATCTTGCAGCTGTCCGAATTTTGGAGCTAGCGTCACTGGGCTTACGCTGTTCTTCAGAATCACATGTTCTGCACTGCCGCTTAGGTCGACGGCTGCAATCACAACGGCATCCATCGATTCTTGCGACATTAGGTTTTGTGCAACATCAATACAACGAGCAACCGACTGTTCAGCAGCTGAAATCGTAAAGGCAGGACCATTAAAGTCCCACAATGAAGAGATACGCGAAGCCATGATATTGCCGATGAAACTGGTGTATTGGTTCAGCTTGGCTGCGTCCATCACACTGTCCATCGCGATGGTTTCTAGCGCTTGGTATTCGTCTTGAGTTAGTTCGATACCCATGTTGGCAAAGCTGTCAGCCAATTGGCTATGCAGGTTTACGCGTCCACGGAATTGGTGCATCTCAAGCTCTGTTTCCATCGCAACTAAAACCGCAACCTTTTGGCCTGCAACAAGCTTGGCATCTTTGATGGCTTCGTCTGCAACTTTCATCAGTAGCAACTGCTGAGAGATCAAACGGTCATCTTCATTTGGCGGCACTTTGAAGCGCAGGAAATCGAGATCGAATTGATCGATGTACGCGCCATTTGGAATACCGTGTAAACCAAACTGATTCAGTAGTTCTGGATGTTGGTCTAAGCCTTTCCACCGCTTCTTAGGCAAGGCAATGAAAGCATCGTTGTTGGTCTCAATCGCAGTGCTTAGCGCATTGATGCTTTGCAGAGAACCGAAGTGAGACGCGAGACCAGTAATGCTTAAATTAGACGGCTGTAGGCTTGGAGACGCTGACTCAAGAGTCTGGTTTACATGACTGGTGTCTGAATACGCTTCAAGCAGTAAGTGAGCGTTACAGCCACCGAAACCAAATACAGAAACACCCGCGCAGCGCTCTGGATTGCCCGCTTTACTTGGCCAAGGTTGAACCTGCGTTGGTAGAGTCTGTGAGCCAAATAAACCTTCTGGCGACGATAGCGGCTTGTCCAAATTAATACTTGGAGGAAGGACACCTTCTTTCATCGCAAAGATCATCTTCATGATCCCTGGCATACCTGCTGCAGTAAGTAAGTGTCCGAGGTTGGACTTAGCAGAGCCAATCAATGGCGGATTAGAACCATTCAATTTGTCAGCAAAGAAACGCTCCATTGAGGTTAACTCAACCTTGTCACCTAATGGTGTGCCGGTTGCGTGACACTCAATCACTTCGATGCTGTCTGGTGATAAGTTCGAAGCCTCGTAAGCGCGTTCAAAGGCTTGGACTTGTCCCTTGCTATTTGGGCTTAATACGAACTGACCGCGACCATCGTTTGACAAGCCAATACCGCTGACGACTGCGTAAATATTGTCGCCATCACGCTCTGCATCAGCTAAGCGTTTTAGCACTAAAACACCTGCACCTTCGCCAGCAAACAAGCCTTTACTGTTGCTATCAAACGGAACCGACACACCGTGGTCAGGGTAAGCGTGGAAGATGGAAAAACCCATGTTGATAAAGAATGGGTCTGCACCGGATACTGCGCCTGCCAACATCATGTCGGCTTTGCCGGTGTTCAAGTAATCACACGCTAACTTCAATGAATACACTGAACTTGCACATGCCGCATCTAGGCTAAGTTGCACGTTGCCTAAGCCTAGCGCATCAGCGACTAACTTAGAGGCGTTGTGTGCCGCAGCACCGTTGATCGGGTTGAGGTCTTGAGCCGTTTCATTGGTTGGTAGTAGTGAAAACTGATCATTAGCCAATTTAGCTTGTAGTGCTTTCTCGACCACCGAGTGATACATCGGCAGAAACAGATCGTTCGAACGTGTGGTTGGGAACGAAAGGGCACCCATGATCACGCCTGTGCGGTCTAAAACATCGGCATTCAGATCAATGCCAGCGTCGACTAACGCTTTGCGACTGGTATCTAACGCCCAAAGGAAACTCTGGTCGACACCTTTGAATGACTCGGCTGTTAAACGGTAGCCATTACTGTCGAAATTGAAGTTTTCGATGTAGCCGCCTTTATCACAATAAAAGCGGTCTGACTCACCTTGCACGCCCTGATAGCTTTCAGGTTTAGCACCTAACTTTTCAGCGCTTAATGTGGTGCGAGAATCTTTTTTATTCAGCAAGTTATGCCAAAAGTCTTTTGGCGTATCCGCTTCTGGGTATTGATTAGCAATACCAACAATCGCGATCTTATTGCACTTCACTTGCTGTTTGTTCTGAGCCTGATATTTATATTGAGATGGTTTCGATTGAGAACTCATACTAGCTCTCCTTGATGGTTCACTGCGCTGCCTTGAGACACACCACTTAATTGCTTAGCGATGGTGTTCTGTTGTTCTAGCCCTTGAATAAGAGGCTCGACAGACAGTGGAATTTGATGAGTAATGAGCTGACCAATGCATTTGATGAGCGTGACAACATCGTCACCGCCTTTGGCATTGGAAGCGATTGTGCAGTATTGGTCAGCTACGTTGTCGCTACGATTGATCTTGTCGATCAATGTGCTGGTTTGACGATCGGCACCTACTTCTATAAACAGACGAGCACCTTGTTGACGCGCACTCTGGATCAACGCGGTGAAATCCAGCGTTGAACAGAAAGTGTCGGCAATCGAAAGGGCGATACTATCGCTGTCGATATTGATTGGTGCGCCAGTCGGTAGACCTGCTGCGCTGATAAAGCGGATATGCTTTGGCAACTCGTCGAACAGTGGTTGAGTGTAAAACTCCTGCACTTGGCTATGCTGGCTCAACGCTGGCGTGGTGTGCATGGCAGTAACACGGTTCGCGGCAATGCCACGTTTACCCAGTTTCTTGAGCAGAGCACGACAGGTACTTTCACAACCTGCCAGTACGCAAGTGTCACCTTGGATAATGGCAAGATAAGCACGTGGAAACTCTGGTAGCAGAGCCTCAATCGCTTGTGCATCACTGCGCACCACAAAGCTGTTCCAGTGGATGTTTTCGCCGCCATTCAGTTGCCAATCTTGACGTACTGCGGTGAGCTCGCCAGAAATAGCCGTCGTGAAAATAGGGCTAGTTTGAGTCATCTCGATCAGCGCATGTGGGTTTTTCCAAACATTTAAGCTCGCCCACATGGAAGCTTCACCCTTGGAGTAACCCAAAGCGAAGTCTGGCTGTACTTTGAATTCATTACATAGCAGTTGTGTTAACAGATAACTACTGCCCACACCTGCAATTGCCAATTCACTGAGCGACATTTCTTGCGCGTCGTCTGCGTAGGTTTTTTCTGCCTGCAGCATCTCTTTCAAGTTACCTTCGCGCTCTAAACGAGCAAATAACTGTGGGAAATGTTGGTGAAATTCGCGCAACATGTCGGGATAAACCGTGCCAACACCAGGGTAAACAAATGCAACGCCACCTTCGCTTTGAGGCTTCGGTGAGAAACAACTGCCCGCAGGAGTTTTGTATTGGCTATTGTCAGCCATTACTTTTGGCAACGCATTTTCTAGCGCAGTGATCTCTTGTATTGCAGCCTCAATTGAAGCCGCTTGAATCACGATGTTCGCACCACGGCCAGCATTGTGTTGAACGCTTTGAAAGTGGCTTAGGTTTGAATGCATCAAGCTGGCGATAGCAAGTTCGCTGTCCGCCGAATCGTTAACGCATTTAAGCTCTTCTCTTAACGAGATTAACTGAGAAACCAACTCGGCTTGTTCGTTGCCTGAAACCACAAACATCAAACGCTCGCTTGATAGCAAGGGTTTTGGTTCTTGCAAACCGGTCGCTTGAGTCAATATCAGGCTGGTGGTTTTTTGGCTATCGTCACTGAAAGTTAACGCAGCAACACGTGCTTTGTTCGGCTCAGTGAACCAGTAATGGTTAGGTAATGAATGGCTCGGTAATGAACGGCTCGATATCGCATTAACCATATTCAACAATTCATCAAACTGCTGCGAAGCAGAAAGTGCAGAATATTGTTGTTGATGGCTTAAGTCTGAAGCTGGGCGGCGTGCAATTTCCAGAGCAAGCTGAACGCTATCTTCGGTAACTGTATCTACAAAACCCGCTAGATAAGCGTGTGGATGAATCTTGCTTTGAGCCGCGGTCAGCGCGCTCAACATCACCAATGATGGAGAGTGAGAATCCAAACAAAGCTTAACAGCACTATCTTGACTGACAGCCTCAATCGCTTGAGTAAGTGCTTGATTAAAATTGCCACCAACCACAACTGTCATCATCTCAGGAAGCGAAGATGATAAGTCGGCAGAAAGCTCAGCCGCGTTTGCTGGCTGAGCTAAAAGAGCGATGCGTAATGGCATCGCTTTATTAGTAGGAACAGTCACTATGACAATTGCTCCTTTTCTGCGTTCTTATTAGACTCTTTCTTCGAACCTGTTGAGCTAGACTTCGGCAAAAATGCGTCATTTAAGCTCTTGCTGATGGTGACTTTGGCACCTTTCATTACTGCGCTTAAACGACCATCTTGGTGGTAAAGCGAGATGTCAGCTTGCAGCGAACGAGCCGTGCTTTTTATCACACTCAGCTCTAGCCAACCTTGGTCGCCATTGTGCATCGGTGCGTAACAAACAAACTCATCGATTGCAGACGGTAGGCTTGCCGCGCCGTATTTCAATCGAGCCCATACCAACATGGCTTGCAACAGATAATCTTCAGCAAATGGTTGGTTATCGCCAAAGCCTTGCTTAGGAATAAATGATCCGCAGTCGCTGTTTTCAATCTGAGGCAACTGGCATTGAGCCAATAAGCCTAAGTCGTCAAAGCGTTCGACTGAGGTAATACCTTGCAGTCTTGGTCCGTGAAACAGAGTGCCGTCACTGTATAGAGCTTGCGCCGTTGTTACAGGTGCTGAAGTGTTGGCTTCAAAGCGCTTTGTCGACGCTTGTTGAACATCTTCAGACATTTGCACAGAGGCAACTTGCAACTGAGCTTGATACTGTGGTCGCCCTTGGCAACTGATCACCGCTTTTAGCTGATCTTTTGATTTAGCGTCTGAAGACAAGACAAGCGTTAGCTCTTGCACTTCATCAGTATCAAAAATCACACCTTTCAGCAGTTTGTAGTTGTGAACGCTAACGTTCAGCCCTAACAGTTGCTCAGCGACTTCACGCATCCATTGGATGGCACACACTGTCGGTAACACTGGGTTACCGGCAATGCAGTGATCTTGAATGAAAGGCAATGCCTTTGGATCAAGATGACGTGTCACAGTAATGCTTGTATTCAGCGGACTCTCTGCAAGATGCACAGACTCCGCATTAAGCTTTTTTACAGCAGCTTCCTTGTTGTCAGAACCTTGCATGCTCGTGCCAACCAGCAGTTGAATGCCAGTTTTGTTCAATAGCTGAGAACTAAATAGCTCTGCGCCCGCTTGAAGAGGAATCACGTACACACCGCGCTCTGTAAACATACGTTTTAGTGCTGCGTTGACCATGCCACCGTCCCACGGTCCCCAGTTGAAGCTCATCACTTTCGCTTGAGGGTTACGAGCTGACAGTTGTAGAGCTGCTTTGTTTAGGATCTCGTTAGACATCGAGTAGTCACTTTGGCCTGTGTTTCCGTAGAAACCCGCCGCCGAAGAGAACATCGCAATCAGTTTTAGCTTGCTGCTATCAAGACCACCAAGAACGGCTTCTAGTCCGCCAACTTTCGTGCCGTAAACCATGTTCAGTTCATCAAGCGTTTTATCTTGAATATGTTTGTCAGCCAGTACACCTGCACCGTGGATAAGACCTGTAATGTCGTCGAAGTTTGCCAGTGTTTTCGCTACTGACTCATGGTTCGACACATCTAAGCTTAGGTATTCAGCGCTCGCGCCAATCTCGTTGAAAGCGGCAAGTGCTGCGTTGATTTCAAGGCTGCTCAATACTGGCTTTAGCAGAGCATCAACTTTCTTCGGCGTTGGTTTGTCACCGGTTGCTTGTAGGTGAGCGATAGCCGCTGGTTTTAGCTCTTTCTCTTGCTTGCCTTGCGCCCACTGAGGTAGCTCAGCGGAAGTAATATGCTTACTACGACCTGCAAGAATGAAGTGAGACTTACATTGCTTAGCAAGCGTCAGTGCACATTCAAACGTCACGCCTTTAGCGCCACCTGTTACGAGAACTTTGTCGCTCTTGGTGAGTTGAGCGCCTGTGTTCTTCGTTTGTGCAGCACCTGGTGTTGCCGCAATCAATGTTGCACGACCAGATTCACCGTTTTCGGCATGGCTAAGGCCGATTTCAACCGTGTTGGTATCGATATCGAACAGTTCGCTTGTGATAGCTTCAGCTAGGTGACGAGCATCAATCGAAGCGTCAGCATCCAATGCGCGGCAGAACACGTTTGACCATTCATGGCTCAGTGTCTTAGTTAGACCAGATAGAGCCGCTTGGTTAAGTTCTGCATTCGCTAATTGCTTAGTATCTAGGTAACCAAAGCCACCATCGATACGGCTCAGTGTGAAGAACACGCTACGACCAGAAACGGCATTCAGCTGACCATTTAGGTGCTTGGCGAACAAGAACGCAGTGGTTAGCGAAGCTCTTGAATCTGCATTCAAGTTAACCGCTTGCTCGTTGCTTTGTTTAGCATCAACGATAGCTTGTAGGTGAATGAAGCCTGCAATCACTTTGTTCGATGTTTTAAGGTCTGCTTCGATGTCGTTAATAACCGCAGTGACACCAGCATCATCGACGCTGTTGAGTGTGTAGCTTGCGATTTCACTGTTTAAAGGTGACGCGGCAGAAAGAGCACTACGCACTACAGCCACTTGAATGCCGTTAGCGGTCAACTTTTCTGCTAGAACACCGGCGTTGTGACCATCATCTGTGATCACGACACAAGCGTCTTTTGAGAAACAATCGACGAGTTTATCTGCCGCTGGTAGCTTTTTTAGCGCTACCTCATTGTGTGGAGGAAGTTCCGCTGTCGCTGTTTCTGCGATAGGCGTTACTGATTCAGCTTTTGGAGTCGCTACGGGTGCAGCTGCCGATAGCTTGCTTTGCATGTAGGTAACGATTTCACCAAGCGTACGACACTCAGCTAGGTCTTCAGGGTTTAGTTCTGGCAGCGTTGGCAGCTGGTCTTGAACTGTACCCAGGATCTCAACGCGTTTGATTGAGTCGATACCAAGGTCTGCTTCCATGTCCATCGCGAGGTCGAGCATTTCTGCTGGGTAGCCTGTTTTGTCGGCAACCACTTCCATCATTGTTGACTGAACATGAGCAGGGTTTAGGTCGTTGCTCGCGCTTTCTACAGTTGCTGCAGCGACTTCTGTACTCGTAGTAGCGCCTAGCTTGCTGTTCATGTAATCAACGATTTCGCCCAGTGTACGACACTCAGCCAAATCTTCAGGATTTAGCTCTGGCAATGTTGGTAGCTGGTCTTGAACTGTACCAAGGATCTCAACACGTTTGATTGAGTCGATGCCAAGGTCAGCTTCCATATCCATTGCTAGGTCTAGCATTTCAGTTGGGTAGCCAGTTTTATCCGCCACTACGCTCAGCATTGTGCTTTGAACTTGCTCTGCGTTTAAACCGTTTGATACTGCTTGCGCTGGTGCAGATGCTTGAGCTGCTACTGGAGCAGAAGCTGGAAGCTTGCTGTTCATGTAGTCGACTATCTCGCCTAGAGTACGACACTCAGCGAGGTCTTCAGGGTTCAGTTCTGGAAGAGTCGGTAGCTCGTCTTGAACTGTACCTAGGATTTCAACACGCTTGATTGAGTCAATACCAAGGTCAGCTTCCATATCCATTGCTAAGTCTAGCATTTCAGTCGGGTAGCCCGTCTTTTCTGCCACCACTTCTAACATGGTTTTCTGAACGACAGCGGCATCTAGTCCGTTGTTAGATGTTGCCGGAGCAACCATTGGTGCCTGTGAAGACACAGGAGCTGAAGCTGGAAGCTTGCTGTTCATGTAGGCAACGATTTCGCCAAGAGTGCGACACTCAGCTAAGTCTTCAGGGTTTAGCTCTGGAAGAGTAGGCAGCTCATCTTGCACTGTACCTAGAATCTCAACACGTTTGATTGAGTCGATGCCAAGGTCTGCTTCCATATCCATTTCTAGATCAAGCATTTCCGTTGGGTAACCTGTCTTCTCAGCAACCACTTCTAGCATGGTTTGTTGAACGACTTTTGCATCAAGACCGTTAGCGGCTTGAACAGCAGCAGTTGCGCTTGGCTGTGCTGCCACAGGCGCTGATGCTGGCATCTTGCTGTTCATGCTTTTACTGTTCATGTACTCGACGATTTCACCAAGAGTACGACACTCAGCTAAATCTTCAGGGTTCAGCTCAGGTAGGTTTGGCATTTCGTCTTGAACGGTACCAAGGATCTCTACGCGCTTGATTGAGTCGATACCAAGGTCTGCTTCCATGTCCATTTCTAGATCAAGCATCTCCGTTGGGTAACCCGTTTTCTCGGCAACGACTTCTAGCATCACTTTTTCAGCGTCGGCTGTTTGTACTGCTACTGGTGCAGCCACAGGAGCTGGTTGCGCTTTAACTGGCACAGGTTGAGCTGCAACAGACGCTGCCGCTTGAGCGGCTACTTGTGGTGCAGGAGCTGCTTTCTGTACTGGAGCTTGCTGAGCTGTTGTATTTTGAACCGGTGCTGCTTGAACAGACTGAGCTTGAACTGGCGCAGCTTGTACAGGAGCCGACTGTACTTGAGCTACAGGCTGTTGAACGATAGCTGTTGGAGTCGCTTGAATCGCTGGCTGAGCATTTACAGAAGCAACGAAGGTTGGTTGTGCCGTTTGTACTGAACCTTGCGTCAGCATATTAAGTGCTGAGTTGTTGCTGTGTGCTTGCATCTCTAGGTAATGAGCGTGAGCTTTTAGCGTTTCAGCTTGGTGCTGGTGGAACATTTCCATAGAGCGTTGCAGGTTCTCTGGAATTGCTACGCCTGCTGTTGCCATTTTCGCTTGCTCAGACATTAGGGTGTTGAACGTGTCACCGTATTGCTGAGGAATCGCCAAGAATTGCTGATGTACTTCTGCTGCTTGTTGTTGAGCATTGAAGAACGATTGCAGTGAAGATTCATCAACTGTTACTTGAGCTGCTGGCTGAATAGTCGCTGGTGCAGGTTGCGCCATTTGAGGCTGCTGAGCTGCTGTTGCTACTTGCACACTTGGTGCTGGAGCAACTGACGGTTGTACATTTGAAGCTTGAGGAGCAGCTACAGGTACTTCAACGATTTCTGTTTTAATCACTTCTTTTTCCACGATTTTCTCGACTTCAACTTTCACTTCAACAATCTCAGTCTTTTCGGTGACGTTGCCCGAAGCCAATGATTGATCCATTTTCTTACGAGTAGCAGGGCTGATGTAGTTGGTTGCATTCAGCTTGATGTTCATTGGTGATGCCTTTGCAGGTTCAGCAATGTCAGCTTGGTAAGGGTCAATGTTGTCTAATGAAACACCTGCCACGCACAGTTGAACCGCAGCTAAACGAAGCTGTTGGTCACTGTCGCCTTTAGGGCTTGGGTTGATGCTGATTGCGTAAAGCTCTTCGTTCTTATCAGCCAATGTTTTCTCAACCAGCTTTTGAAGAATGTTTTTAGGACCGAACTCAACGAATACGCGCGCACCAGCTTCATACATCGCTTCAATTTGCTCGCTGAAACGAACCGATTGCAGCATGTGCTGTTTGAATGCTTTCTTGATCGCTTTAGCGTCTTTGCTGTGCAGTTTGCCCGTTGCGTTTGAGTAAAGCGGCAGCGTTGGAGCGCTGAATGAAGCTTTATCAATTGCAGCAGCAAACGGTTTTTGAGCGTGAGCAACAAGTGGAGTGTGGAAAGCGCCGGAAACAGGCAGAGCAATCGCTTTGAAGCCTTGTTCTGTTAGCGCTTGAGCTGCTTGTTGAACCGTCGCTGTTGGACCTGCAATAACCAGTTGAGTCGGAGCGTTGTAGTTGGCAATGCTCACGCCTTCGAATTGGCTGATGCAGCTTTCAACGGCTGGAAGTTTGTCTGCGTCTAAGATGACCGCAAACATAGTACCGCTGTCACCTTGTTCAGGTGTTGCAGCCATTGCATCGCCACGAGCGAAAGCTAGCTGGTAGTAATCGTCTTGCGAGATAACACCCGATGCACATAATGCGCTTAGCTCACCAAAGCTGTGGCCTGCAACCATGTCTGCTTTGAAGCCAGCTTGAGTCATGATGTCGAACTGACCCATAGACACAGTACCAATTGCACTTTGCGCATTGGCGGTGTTGGTTAGCACAGCTTCTTGAGCTTTGGTTGCTTCTGGTGTGAAGGTTGGAATTGGGAACAGAATTTGCGACAGAGCCGTTTTCTTGTGCTGACCAAATACTTGATCCGCTTGAGCAAGCTGTTGGCGCATTTCAGGGTAATGACAAGCAAGCTCGCGACCCATGTTGAGATATTGCGAACCTTGACCTGCAAATAGCGCTGCCACTTTACCTGCGCCGTTGCCAGCAATCAGTGCCGATTCACGGTAGCTAGTGCCGTTTGGCATCTGCCAATGTGTTTTGGTTTGGCTCTCAAGCATAGAAATCGCTTGAGTCAGTTGCGCTTGAAGGTCTGCTTGGTCAGTCACGACTAAACCAAGACGAGCATGCTTAGCATCAACTTCACGTAGAGCGTGTTGCTTAGCAAGCGTTTCCAGTTTGAACGCAGCGTCTGCAGCTTGAGTTGAAACCTGCTTGAGTTCATTGATCAGTGCTTGACGAGATTCCGCGCTGAATAACAGAGTTTGTGGTACTTGACGCTGACGGTATTTGTCACCGCGAGCGTGCTCTGGTGTGTATTCTTCCAATACAACGTGGAAGTTAGTGCCACCAAAACCGAATGAGCTGATACCTGCACGGCGCGGTGTGCCGTCGACGCGTTTCATCCAAGGGCGCGTTTGTGTGTTTAGGTAGAACGGTGAGTTCTCGATATCTAACTTAGGATTCGGAGCTGATACATTGATCGTTGGCGGCAGTACTTTGTGGTGCAGTGCTAGTGCAGCTTTGATTAAACCTGCAGTACCCGCGGTTGATTTAGTGTGACCAATTTGAGATTTCACAGAGCCTAACGCAATGTGTTGCTTCTCTTCGTTGTTCTCACTGAATACCGAGTTTAAGCCACCAAATTCAGCAACATCTCCTGCCGCTGTACCTGTGCCATGCGCTTCTAAAAGGCCAAGCGTGTGCGGTGCGAAACCAGCATCATCGTAAGCACGTTTTAGTGCTTTTGCTTGTCCTTCAGGGCGAGGTGCGTAAATACTCTTGAACTTGCCATCCGAAGAAGAACCGACACCTTTAATTACTGAGTAGATTCTGTCGCCATCGCGTTCTGCATCTTCTAAGCGCTTCAGAGCAACCATACCGATGCCTTCACCAATCATCATGCCTTTTGAGTCGATGTCGAAAGGTTGAATGGTTTCATTGGTGGTAAATGCAGGTGTTTTAGAGAAACTCATGTACATGGTTGGCGAGTTATCAGTACACACACCACCTGTGATCATCATTTCGCTGCGGCCTTCAACCAGCTCGCTCAGAGCCATGCGCATTGCGGCTAGAGAACCTGCACACGCAGCATCTACCACACAGTTGATGCCACCAAGGTCAAAGCGGTTAGCAATACGACCTGAAATTACGTTACCTAATGAACCAGGGAATGAGTTCTCTTCCCAGTGGATGTATTGGTCTTGGAACTTTTTGATCAGCATTTCGCTGTCTTCGTCGTTGATGCCACTGCTCTTGAAGACTTTTTTCAAAACAGGGTATTGCAGACGAGCATTTAGGCTTTGAGCGATCTTCTGACCACCACCAACACCGAGCGTGATACCGATCTTATCGCGATCGTAGCCTTCAGGCAGCTTGGCATCTTCAAGTACTTCTTTTGCAACGATCAGAGAAAGCAGCTGCGACGTATCAGTCAGTTCTAGGATATTTGGCGGAAGACCGAACTCCATAGGGTTGAAGTCCACTTCTGGGATGAAACCACCGCGCTTACAGTAAGACTTGTCTGGCGTAGTACGATCTGAGTCGTAGTAATCTTCTGGACGCCAGTGCGTATCTGGTACTTCAGTAATCGCATCGATCTTTTCGCTGATAAGATCCCAAAATTTATTCAGGTAACGAGAGTTCGCAAACATGCTCGCCATACCAACGATTGCAACAGGCATGTCTTTAAGGCGTTTATTCAGTCGAGAATCGTCGACTGATTCCGGTGTATTTGTCTCGGGTTGGCTCATTATGAGTCTCCACTAGAAATCACAGAAAGTGATGTCGTGTTTTGAGGCTGCGCTTTTAAAATTAAAGAAAGAAAATCTGAAACAGATTTAGGGAAGCGCAGCTGAAAATTCAGGTTGCTGAGTGGCGGCAACCAGATAGAAATTAGGCTTTCGAAGTGCGATGACTTACGAGAGTAGGGGAGGTGTTTCATGCGCGACGGTGGCATTCAAATGTTGAGGCGATGTCCATTAAAATCCTGTTCAAAGTCTGACTAAATGAAAAGTCGGTAACCGCAAAGAAAACGTGTGAATTTGTTTAATGGTTGAGCAGGCTACCCGAGGTGACTTATTGATACAATGCTCCGAGAGGCCACTATGATCTGTTCAGACCAGATGAATTTGGTATGGTTTTGATTTTTGCATTTTCAATTTCATTAACTTGTTGATAATTAATGGTTATGAGTTGTTATTTAGTGTTTTTACTCTATATTTTGATTTGGTGAGATCTATGTCATGTTTTTGTAAGTAACATTTAATGGATGCCTCTTGTGCAAGGCTAAGTGTGATCTGTGTTTTAATTTGTTATTATTTGAGAAATTGGTTTTAAGCCCGTATATGAAGGGTGTTTCCCTCCCGTATTCTCTAGGTTTCACTTAAATCATAGATGAGTTAAATTTGTTCGATTTGGTTGTTCCAATCGTGTTTTGAAGAGTGATTTCTAGAAGTGAGTTCGAGTTAAATGAAAACTTCCGTTGTTGATTTGTGGCTATGTTCTCTGAGTAATTTAAATGACCAGCCAGACAATGTATCGCAGCTCAAAAAGAGACTGACAGCCGATGAGATAGCTAAAGTTGAGCGCTATCGAATGCCCTCATCTCAAATTCAGGCTCTGTATGTTCGAAATTACCTAAGAAAGGTGCTGTCTCGCTATGCTGATTTGATGCCTGAAGCGTGGCGCTTTGAATATGGCGAGAAAGGAAAGCCAAGTTTAGTCGCCAAACAGCAACTCAAGACGGGGTTAAATTTCAATATTAGTCATAGCAAAGAACATTTGTTGATTGCAGTTTGCCAGAGAGAAGGGAAGCAAGTTCAATTGGGTGTTGATATTGAACACGCAAGAAGTTCGACCAATATCGACTCGATCATGAAGCACTACTTTTCAGATAAAGAATTGGCGGATTTACTTGAGCTCAGCAAAGAAGAACAGAGAGAGCGTTTTTTCGATCTGTGGGCGTTGAAAGAGTCGTACATCAAAGCGACGGGTAAGGGGCTAGCCACATCGTTGCGAAGCTTTTCGTTCAAATTCTCCAATCTGACGGAGCAAACATTGCCAATTCACGCTTCGGATTTTCAACCAAACTTGCAGGATGAAATTAGATTGCATGGTGAAATCAGCATATACAGTGGAGTTGGGTTGGATGTTACTGAGAAAACCGATAGTTCTACAGATTGGCAGTGTTGCTTAGGGCGGCTGGACGAACAGTATCGCTTTGCGGTTACACTTGGCGGAAATTTGCTACCCATGCAGATAGAGGTGAGAACCTTTTCGTCGTCTCACCTCTTTTAAGCTAGCTTGGTGAGGTGAAGTTAGCTCGACTCTCCAAGCATCGCTTTTAATACTTCAGCGGGTACTGGCTGCAGTTGCTTGTCTTTATCAAGACAGACCATTTCAATATCACCAATCACAGCAGGCTTGGTCGCATTCTTACGCCACACTTCTTGTCGCCATAGCGTTTTGTATTTGCCATCGAGTTCAAAAGAGGTTCGGATGTCGCAGATCTCAGCGAATTCAACCCCATCTTGAAAAGTCATGTTGGCTTTATAGACCGCAAAACCTAGTCCGTGCTCGTTCCACAATTCCGCCAGTTTATCGCTACCCAACACATGTTCGCGCGCACGCTCAAAGTATTTTAGAAAGTTAGGGTGATAAACCACACCTGAGTGATCGGTATCTTCATAGTAAATTTGTACTGGGTGATGGTAGATCTGACTCATTGGTATCAACTCTTGGTAAGTAGTGGGGCTGTAAATCTGACTAAGTTGTGCAGCACTCTACAGGATAGGTCGAAATTACTTCAAGGCATCATCGGCAATGTGGCTCTTGGTCAGACCTCATTCGGTCGTATCCATTAGTGATACGTTGGTCAACTCCCACCCATTTACAAATATTCTATGTGTCATTTCCCACCCATTGATTTTTGCAGCGAGTTGGCGAGTGCAGCAGGCAGATATCATGAAGCCTTATGGTTAAAGGGTTGTTAATGGTTTGTGTCAATGTGGCGCGCTAATTGCCTTAGTGAAAGCACGCAGTTCCCATTGAAGGGCTGTTTTGTTTACTAAGGAGAATAATAATGTTTAAGCCTCTTACCCTGCTGTCTGTCTCTGCTCTGGCGCTCACAAGTTTTAATGCTGCTGCAAACTGTGATCCAGGTGAAATCGTGATTAAATTCAGTCATGTAACCAATACCGATAAGCACCCGAAAGGCATTGCCGCTTCTTTACTGGAAGAGCGAGTAAACACGGAAATGAATGGCAAAGCTTGTATGCAAGTTTTCCCTAACTCAACACTTTACGATGATAATAAGGTACTGGAAGCCCTGTTAAATGGTGATGTTCAAATGGCGGCGCCATCGTTGTCTAAATTTGAGAAGTTCACTAAGAAATACCGCATTTTTGACCTTCCTTTCCTATTTGAAGACGTAGAAGCCGTTGACCGTTTCCAAAACTCAGAATCTGGCGAAAAACTGAAGAATGCGATGAAGCGTCGTGGCCTTCAAGGTCTAGCGTTTTGGCACAATGGCATGAAACAGATGTCGGCGAATAAGCCTCTTATCAACCCTGAAGACGCGGAAGGGTTGAAATTCCGTGTTCAAGCATCAGACGTATTGGTGGCTCAGTTTGAACAACTAGGCGCTAACCCACAGAAGATGTCTTTCAAAGAAGTTTATGGTGGCCTGCAAACTAAGGTTATCGATGGTCAAGAGAACACATGGTCAAACATCTACGGTAAGAAGTTCTTTGAAGTACAAGACGGCGTAACTGAAACCAATCACGGTATCTTGGATTACCTAGTTGTATCGTCAAACGACTTCTGGAAAGACCTACCTGAAGATGTACGTACACAGCTTGGCACTATCGTTCAAGAAGTCTCTGAAACACGTAATGCAGAATCTTCAAAAGTTAACCTAGCGAACAAAAATAACATCATCGAAGCCGGTGGTGAGGTTCGTACACTTACGCCTGAACAGCGTGAAGCATGGGTAGCTGCACTTCAACCAGTATGGAAGAAGTTTGAAAAAGACATCGGTTCAGACCTTATCGATGCAGCGTTAGCTTCAAACCAATAACACCGCTAAGGGAGTGGCGTGCATTTCGCCACTCCTTATTAAAATAACTATAAGCGGAGTCAATTATGGATAATCCTCAAATGGAACAACCAAATTCTAGCGAATCAGCACTGGAAACCTCTTTTTTTTCCAAAGTCGGAAGAGTTACAGATGTGATTGAAGAGTCATTAATCGCATTTTTCCTTGGCGCAATGACGCTACTTACTTTTGCCAATGTTGTATTCAGATACGCATTCAATGGCAATATCTTGTGGGCACTAGAACTGACTGTGTTCATGTTCGCTTGGATGGTGTTAGTGGGCGCATCTTATGGCGTTAAAAAACACTTCCACATTGGCGTTGATGTGATCATCAACCTTGCCCCAGAAAAGCTACGTAAAGTGTATGCGTTAATCGCCGTCACAAGCTGCCTAGCATTCTCAATCTTACTTCTTATCGGTTCTTGGAATTACTGGTACCCGTTCGCGACTGAGCGCGCTTGGTACGAGACCGATGATATTCCAATGCCCGAGATGCTTCAGTTTCTTGCTGACTGGCTGAATGAAGGCGAGCGATACGAGAAACTGCCACGTTTTATTCCTTATATGGCGCTGCCGATTGGTATGGCAATGCTGACGTTCCGATTCATCCAAATCGCTTATCAAGTGGCGACGGGCAAGCTTGACCGCATGATTGCAGGCCATGAAGCCGAAGAAGAGCTGGATGCATTGAAAGCTGATGTGTTAGCGGGTTCTGATGAAGACGCGACAGCGGTATTGGATTCGACTAAGCAAAACAAGGCGAACGAGTCGGGTACAAAATCTAACGGTAAGGAAGACTAATCATGGCAATGTTATTTCTATTTTTAATGGTAATTGCTTTCATGTTGGTCGGTGTACCAATTGCGATTTCCCTTGGTTTATCGAGCGTCATATTCTTATTGATGCATTCAGATGCGTCATTAGCTTCAGTCGCACAAACGTTGTTCAACGCATTTGCAGGCCACTACACACTCTTAGCGATCCCTTTCTTTATCTTGGCCTCCAGCTTCATGTCAACTGGTGGTGTGGCGAAACGTATTATCCGTTTTGCTATCGCAATGGTCGGCTGGTTCCGCGGCGGTTTAGCGATGGCGTCGGTTGTGGCATGTATGATGTTCGCAGCGTTATCTGGATCGTCTCCAGCAACGGTAGTAGCAATCGGTAGTATTGTTATCGCTGGTATGATCAAAAACGGCTACACAAAAGAATTCGCGGCAGGGGTTATCTGTAATGCGGGTACTTTGGGTATTTTGATTCCACCGTCAATTGTTATGGTTGTTTACGCTGCGGCGACGGATGTATCTGTAGGTCGTATGTTCCTCGGTGGCGTTATTCCTGGTCTGTTGGCGGGTGTGATGTTGATGATTGCTATCTACATTGCAGCACGTATTAAGAAGATTCCTGCACAGCCGTTTGTGGGCTGGGGTGAGATGTTCGCAGCAGCAAAAGACGCAAGTTGGGGTCTGCTACTGATTGTCATCATTTTGGGTGGTATCTACGGCGGTATCTTTACACCGACGGAAGCGGCAGCTGTTGCAGCGGTATACGCGTTCTTTATTGCCAACTTTATCTATAAAGATATGGGGCCGTTTGCGGACAAGAAGAATACAAAGCCTGCTTTGGTTAAAGTGTTCCAAACCTTCTTTCATAAAGATACCAAAGACACGCTCTATGATGCAGGTAAGCTGACGATCATGCTGCTGTTTATCATTGCCAATGCTCTGATTCTTAAGCATGTACTAACCGAAGAATGCATTCCTCAGATGATCACTGAGTCTATGCTTTCTGCGGGCTTAGGTCCGATCACCTTCTTAATTGTGGTGAACGTTCTACTCTTGATTGGTGGGCAGTTCATGGAGCCATCAGGCTTGCTGATCATCGTTGCGCCGTTGGTATTCCCAATTGCAATTGCACTGGGCATCGACCCTATTCACCTAGGTATCATGATGGTTGTGAACATGGAGATAGGGATGATCACACCGCCTGTGGGGCTCAACTTGTTTGTGACCGCAGGGGTCGCGAAGATGTCGATGATGAACGTAGTAAAAGCCGCACTGCCATGGGTTGGCGTGATGTTCTTATTCCTGATTATCGTGACCTACGTACCTTGGGTATCAACATGGTTACCGACTACCTTGATGGGGCCGGAGATCATCACGAAATAGAGAGTGAAATCATAGCGAAGTGATGGGGAGGGCTAAACCTCCTCATCAATGATTTTTCCATATCGAGAGCCAGAATCAATCGGCTCATACAGCGCTCTTTTTGCCTCTAACTCTGGAGTGTCTAAGTTGACATGATTGTCAGTGTAAAAAATACCGTCAATTTCAAACGTATCGGTGATCGAGGGAACTTTTGTTTTCTCACCCATAATGACCTCCTTACCACCTTGGTTGCATAACATCCTGTTGTGAAATCAGTATAGGTGATCTTGCTCCCAAATTTAATTTAGTTTTCGCTCTGTCGGTATGACTCTTTAACTAGTTGGTGTTTTTGCATTTTATCGTAGAGGGTTTTACGTGGAAGTTGCAGTCTATCCATAGTCTGTTTAATACTGCCATTACATTCAATAAGCGCTTGTTTTAACGTGTTTTTCTCAAAGTTAGACACCAGTTCTGCCAAAGACAGTTCTTGAGTGACTTGATTGGTGTTGTCTGATAAGTGAGAAAGCTTACCTAAAAGTACAAACCGCTCAGCTGTATTACGCAATTCTCGTACATTTCCCGGCCAATCATGGGCTAAAAGCGCGTGCAGCTCCTTTTGTGGAAGTGCTGGTGCTGTCTTGCCATAACGTGCAGCAGCGACCAGTAAGAAGTGATGGAAAAGTGCAGGGATATCTTCTTGACGGCTTCTTAACGGCGGTAAATCCAAGGTGACGACATTGAGTCGGTAGTAGAGGTCTTGGCGGAAAACGCCTTCTTCAGCCGCCTTTTTTAGGTCGACTTTGGTTGCGGCGATTACTCGAATATCGAGAGGCACTAAACCGTTTGAGCCAACCCTTTCAATAACGCGCTCTTGTAAGACGCGCAACAGGCGAATTTGTGCCTGCATCGGCATGGACTCAATTTCATCTAAGAATAGAGTTCCGCCTTGAGCAAATTCAAATTTACCCACTCGCTTGCTTTCTGCGCCAGTGAACGCACCTTTCTCATGACCATACAGTTCACTCTCTATCAGGTTTTCAGGTACCGCACCGCAATTGACGGCGACGAAGTTTTGTTCTCGCCGGCTGCTTTGTTCATGTAGAGAGCGTGCGACCAACTCTTTGCCTGTGCCAGTTTCACCAAAGAGTAAAATGTCAGCGTTAGTATCTGCCACATGAGTGATGATAGAACGCAGGTCGGTCATTGATTGCGTGTCACCAATGATTCTCGGCCCAAGCGCTTTACTGGCCTTTAAAGAGCGCTTCAATTCAAGATTCTCGAGTGTGAGTTGACGTTTTTCTATTGCTCGTTTGGTGGTTTCGATTAGACGTTCATTGGCGAACGGCTTTTCGATGAAGTCATAGGCGCCATCTTGGATCGCTTGTACAGCCATCGAAATATCGCCGTGACCAGTAATCATAATCACGGGGATCTCTTTGTCTTTGTGCATCACGGTGTTGAGCAGATCATGCCCGGAAAGGCCCGGTAGACAGATATCAGTGATGATGACGTGAGGTAAGCCGTTCTCTTGAATCGCGAGTAGAGCAGACTCCGCATCGGGAAAGAATTCGGCATCAATATCGGCGAGCTCAAAGCTCTGTTCAATAGCCATTCTCAGATCGGATTCATCATCAATGAAATAGACGTGACACATAGTTATTCCTTTAATCTTTTATTTTTATTGTTGGTGAAGGTGTACTGGTTTGCTTAGCGACTAATCTGATTCTTTTGTTGGAACTATGGGTAACTCGATACTAAATCGAGCACCACCTTGTGGGCTGTGATCGGTAACTAGCTTGCCATTTATTCCGCTGATTATTTGTTGAGAAATCGATAGCCCAAGTCCAAGTCCATTTTTCTTGGTGGTATGGAAGGGTTCAAAAAAATTTCCGTTAGAAGGGGAGGTGAAGCCTGGGCCATTGTCATCGACATGAATCAGCAAGGTCTTGGCTTGTTGATGGTCGGGCTTCCTAATCTCTAACAGAATAGCTAATTGTTTGTCGTCTTGTTGTTCCATCGCCTGAATCGCGTTAGTCAGCAAATTAATGATCACTTGTTCCAATTGAATGGCGTTGGCGAGCACGCAAGCATCAAAGGTTTCAGGAAGTTCGTTGACCTTTACTCGTTCACTCTTGAGTTGTGGTTTCATCAGTTCTTTTGACGAGTGCAATACTGGCAGTATCTGTAACGTGTGCAGCTCTTCCGCAGTGGATTTCTTTGCAAAGGAACGAAGCTGGTGGCTTATCTTAGCCATACGGTCAGTGAGCGCCGAGATTCGCGATAGGTTGTCATCGACACGCTCGGTTTTTTCTTTGGCAAGAAACAGTCGGCCGTTGTCGGCATAACTGCGAATCGCAGCAAGCGGGTTATTCAGTTCATGGCTGATGCTTGCTGACATTTGCCCCAACACTGCCAGTTTGGCGGCTTGGATGAGTTCGTCTTGTGTCTGCCTCAGTACATGTTCAGTTTCGATTCGGTGCTTAATCTCGACATGCAACTCTGATGTTCGTTCAAGCACTTGAAATTCTAGCTTTTGCTTGGCTTCGGATTGCAGTCTGTCTATCTGAGCTCGTCTTTGTTGTCGATGGTGATTGAGTTGCATCGTTAGATAAATAATCGCAAAAATAAGGCTCAAAACCACAAGGTAAGCAACCAAGTCCCACCAAACTAAGTGGGTCGGAGAAAATACTCGTATGGTGAGTTTTGGCTCGGCTAGGAAGCGTGAGGAGTTAAAGAACTGCTCTTGGACAAGCTTGTGGGGAGACTCAATATTGCTAGTAGCACTCTCTAAGTCACCGGAGAAGTGCAGGCTTTCTATTTTTGTATCGAGATACTGCCTGCTTTCTTGAATTCGAGTGTGTTGTTCTTCGCTTAATGGTTGAAGGCTTTTGAACAGCCACTCAGGATTGCTCGACATAAATACGATCTGGTCTTTATCGTCAGCAACAAAAAAACTCTGTTTGCCTTTCCAACTTGCTTCAATCAGCGATAAATCCATCTTTACGACAATGACGCCAATAATCTCGGCGGCATAGGAGACGGGGTAAGAATAATAATAGCCTCGTTTACCAGAGGTTGAACCTAGCGCAAAATATTGATTTTCATTGCCAAGAATCGCTTCTTGAAAGTAGGGGCGGAAAGCAAAGTTACGACGAATAAAAGAACGTGGTTGATTCCAGTTACTGGCCGCAATGGTGGTGCCGATGCTGTCTAGTAGGTAGGTGTCGGATGCTTGAATCACCGAGTTTACGTGCTCTAGATAGCGATTAGTGAGCTCGATTTGTGCAGAATTACTTGGAGAGTGCAGGGCATCGACCAGCTCTTTGTCTTTTGAAAGCAGTTCTGGAATGTGCGCGAACTTATCCAATTGGCTTGAAATATGAACCGAAAAGCGGTCTAGCTTAGATTGATGATCATTTAACAAACTTTCATGGCTTGTGCTCCACACCCAATGACCGCCAAACACCATCAGTAAACTGTATGTGACCATTAACAGTATTGGGATTCTAAAAGCTTGAAACATGAAGGCTCTCCGCTGATTTCTTTGGTAAACAATCAAGCCTGTCTTCTCTCGTTTATGGTAGCAAATAGCGGTAGTGTTTGCTGAAAGTAGACAGTCGCCAGATGGATGTAGGTTAAGGGTTTGTAACGGGGATTGTTGAAAAAGTTATCGACTCTGAGGGGTAAAACAAGAGCAAGATCTCTTTTTAAGGTTTTTAGCAAAAAAAGCCCTCGATTCCCTTGAAAAAGTCGCTATTGTCCCCATTTCTGTTGTGCTAAGTGATGATTTGATCGTTTTTGTATCATTTAGTTGGACGAATTTAGAGCATTCATCATCATGCAGAGGTGAACGGCTCGACAGAGATTAAACAGATCGCTAGAATGTCGCGTCTAAAATTTCTGTCCTGAGGCTAATCGGAGATACCTTTCTTGTTTCCGAAAACAAGCTTCACTGCTTTTTATAAGTGCGTGAAAACGTTTTATAACTGCGTGAGAACGTTCAATAAGCATGTGAAGAACGAAGATATCGCTGATTAGTCTGGTGTTTGGTTGAATAATCAATTCAGACATCAATGCTCGATTTTAAATTAGGTGTTCGGATAGAGCACTACACAAGAATGCAGCCAACAACGTCGGCTTTTGAATTAAAGCTAAGTTACGGCTCATATGCTCAGATTACTGAGCCAGTTTTGAGGTTTATATAATGCAAGTTACTGTTGAAACGCTAGAAGGCCTAGAGCGCCGTCTTAATATTACTGTTCCTGCTGCTAACATCGAAGATGCAGTTACAGCTGAACTACGCAACATCGCGAAAAACCGTCGTTTCGATGGTTTCCGTAAAGGCAAAGTGCCTATGAAGATGGTTGCTAAAATGTACGGCAAAGCAGTACGTCAAGACGTGATGGGCGAAGTAATGCAACGTCACTTCATCGAAGCGATCGTTAAAGAGAAAATCAACCCAGCTGGCGCACCTACTTTCGCACCAGTTGAAAACAACGAAGGCGCTGACCTAGTATTCAACGCAACTTTTGAAGTTTACCCAGAAGTTGAGCTGAAAGGTCTAGAAAACATCACTGTTGAGAAACCAGCAGTAGAAGTTAAAGAAGCTGACGTTGAAGAGATGATCGAAACTCTACGTAAGCAACAAGCAACTTGGACTGAAGTTGAAGCTGCTGCTGACGCTGGTTCTCGTGCAACTATCGACTTCGTTGGTTCTATCGACGGTGAAGAGTTCGAAGGCGGTAAAGCTGAGAACTTCCCACTAGAGATGGGTGCTGGTCGCATGATCCCTGGTTTTGAAGACGGTATCGTTGGTAAAACAGCAGGTATGGAATTCGAAATCGAAGTAAACTTCCCAGAAGATTACCACGCTGAAAACCTAAAAGGTAAAGCTGCTAAGTTCTCTATCAAGCTGAACAAAGTTGAAGCTCGTGAGCTTCCAGAACTAAACGAAGAATTCGTTTCTAAGTTCGGCGCAGCTGAAGGCGTTGAAGGCCTTAAAGCTGAAGTTCGTAAGAACATGGAGCGTGAGCTTAAGCAAGCTGTTAAGAACCGCATCAAAGAGCAAGCAATCGACGGTCTAGTTAACGAAAACAACATCGACGTACCTTCTGCTCTAATCGATCAAGAGATCGGTGTTCTACGTCAACAAGCTGCTCAACGTTTCGGTGGTAACACTGAAGCTGCTGACCAACTTCCACGTGAGCTGTTCGAAGAGCAAGCTAAACGTCGCGTAGTTGTAGGTCTTCTTCTTGGTGAAGTAATCAAGACTGAAGAGCTAAAAGCTGATGACGAGAAAGTTAAAGCTATCATCGAAGAGATGGCTACAGCATACGAAGATCCAACAGAAGTTATTGCTTACTACGAGCAAAACGAGCAAATGATGAACAACATGCGCAATGTTGCTCTAGAAGAGCAAGCTATTGATGCAATCATCGCTAAAGCTCAAGTTTCTGATAAAGAAGTTAGCTTCAACGAGCTAATGAATCAGCAACCTGCTTAATATAGTAATATCTGACGTAGAAGGTTGACGTACGGTCAACAATTCTGCTAACAATGGTCCGTATGATTTAATCATTCGGGCCATTTATTTTAGGGACATAAGAATATGAGCTACCAAGAAAAAAATACAATGCCATCGATTATGGACGCACTAGTTCCTATGGTGGTTGAACAGACTTCCCGTGGTGAACGTTCTTACGATATTTATTCTCGTCTATTAAAAGAACGTATCATTTTCTTAACAGGTCAAGTGGAAGACCACATGGCAAATCTTGTCGTGGCTCAACTGCTTTTCTTGGAATCAGAAAACCCAGACAAAGATATCTATCTTTACATCAACTCACCTGGCGGTAGCGTAACAGCGGGCATGTCTATCTATGACACAATGCAGTTCATCAAGCCAAACGTGAGCACAGTATGTATGGGTCAAGCTTGCTCTATGGGTGCATTCTTACTAGCGGGTGGTACTCCGGGTAAGCGTCACGTGCTTCCAAACTCACGTGTAATGATTCACCAGCCACTTGGCGGCTTCCAAGGCCAAGCGTCTGATATTCAAATTCACGCGCAAGAGATCCTAACGATCAAGCAAAAGCTAAACAAACTATTGGCAGAGCACACAGGTCAGCCTCTAGAGGTTGTTGAGCGTGATACAGATCGTGACAATTTCATGTCTGCTGATCAGGCTGTAGAATACGGTTTGGTGGATTCAGTTCTTAATCACCGCGGTCAATAATTGCAGGGCAATTGTTTAACGCAAAGTGATTCAAATTGATATACACTCAAACATAGAGAGTAAAGGCTAAGAGGTTAGCGAATGACAGATAAAAGCAAAGAGGGTGGTAGCGGTAAATTGCTTTACTGCTCTTTCTGTGGCAAAAGCCAGCACGAAGTTCGCAAGTTAATCGCAGGTCCTTCTGTTTACATTTGTGATGAATGTGTCGATCTTTGTAACGACATTATTCGTGAAGAAATTAAAGATGTTCTTCCAAAGAAAGAATCGGAATCGCTGCCAACGCCGCGTGAGATTCGTGAGCATCTTGACGACTATGTAATCGGTCAAGAATACGCGAAAAAAGTGCTAGCAGTTGCAGTATATAACCACTACAAGCGTTTACGTAATGGTGATACGACGGCTGAAGGCGTAGAGCTAGGTAAGAGTAACATTCTTCTTATCGGTCCTACTGGTAGTGGTAAAACCCTACTGGCTGAAACACTGGCTCGTTTCCTAGACGTTCCTTTCACAATGGCAGATGCAACAACACTAACCGAAGCGGGTTATGTGGGCGAAGATGTTGAAAACATCATCCAGAAGTTGCTTCAGAAATGTGATTACGACGTAGCGAAAGCGGAACGCGGCATTGTTTACATCGATGAAATCGATAAGATTTCTCGTAAAGCTGAAAACCCATCGATCACGCGTGACGTGTCTGGTGAAGGTGTACAGCAAGCTCTATTAAAACTTGTTGAAGGTACAGTGGCTTCAGTTCCACCTCAAGGTGGTCGTAAGCATCCACAGCAAGAGTTCTTGCAAGTGGACACGTCTAAGATCCTATTTATCTGTGGTGGTGCGTTTGCCGGCCTAGATAAAGTGATTGAGCAACGTGTAGAAACAGGTTCAGGTATCGGCTTTGGCGCAGAAGTGCGTTCAAAAGACGAAACCAAAACTATCGGTGAACTGTTCACTCAAGTAGAACCTGAAGATCTAGTGAAGTATGGTTTGATTCCAGAATTCATTGGTCGTCTACCTGTTACAACAACACTGACAGAGCTTGATGAAGAAGCGCTAATCCAAATCCTTTGTGAGCCAAAGAATGCACTGACAAAACAGTACGCTGCATTATTTGAACTTGAGGATACAGAGTTAGAATTCCGTGAAGACGCCCTACGCGCAATTGCGAAGAAAGCAATGAACCGTAAAACGGGTGCTCGTGGTCTACGCTCTATCTTGGAAGGTGTTCTACTAGAAACTATGTACGAACTGCCATCTTCAACTGATGTAAGCAAGGTTGTGATTGATGAGTCGGTAATTAATGGTGAGTCAGAACCACTATTGATTTACAGTAACTCAGATAACCAAGCAGCTGTTGCAGAGTAGGTCTTTTTAAGACTACACACTCAAATTGAAAAAGGAGGTAAGCAATTACCTCCTTTTTTTTATTCTTCCATTGAATCCAGTCGTTTAAGCCCCATATACTGCTTTATAAGTTAAAGCGGAAGAGAGAAATATATGAACTTGGAACGTTCCGAGCGTATCGAAATCCCCGTGCTACCTCTACGTGATGTAGTGGTTTACCCACACATGGTTATTCCATTGTTTGTTGGTCGTGAAAAATCGATTACTTGCCTTGAATCGGCAATGGAAGCTAACAAACAAGTACTACTTGTAGCGCAGAAAGAAGCGGACACTGATGAGCCTTCAATCGACGACCTATTTAACGTAGGTACAGTCGCTACTATTCTTCAGTTGCTAAAGCTGCCAGATGGTACCGTAAAAGTACTTGTCGAAGGTCAGCAGCGTGCAAAAATTCACCAGTTCAAAGAGAGTGAGTTTTTCTTAGCGGATGCCGAATACGTTGTAACCTCAGAACTTGACGAAAAAGAACAAGAAGTGGTTGTTCGCAGTGCGATCAATCAATTCGAAGGCTTTATTAAGCTGAACAAAAAGATTCCACCAGAGGTTCTAACCTCGCTGAACGGTATTGATGAGGCTGCTCGCCTTGCTGATACGATTGCTGCGCACATGCCACTTAAACTGGTAGATAAGCAGCACGTTCTAGAAATTTCAGATGTGACGGAACGCCTGGAATTCTTGATGGGCCAAATGGAGTCAGAAATTGATATCCTGCAAGTTGAAAAACGCATCCGCGGCCGCGTTAAGAAACAGATGGAAAAGTCTCAGCGTGAGTACTATCTGAATGAGCAAATGAAAGCGATTCAGAAAGAACTGGGCGAGATGGACGACGCGCCTGATGAATTCGAGACTCTGAAGAAGAAGATCGAAGATTCTAAGATGCCTCAAGAAGCTCGTGAAAAAACTGAGCAAGAACTGCAAAAACTGAAAATGATGTCGCCAATGTCTGCTGAAGCAACAGTAGTACGTAGTTACATTGATTGGATGGTAGGCGTTCCTTGGGCTAAGCGTTCAAAAGTTAAAAAGAATTTAGCGAAAGCGGAAGAGATCTTAAACGAAGATCACTACGGCTTAGAACGTGTTAAAGAACGTATTCTCGAATACTTGGCAGTACAAAACCGTATCAACAAACTAAAAGGTCCAATCCTTTGTCTTGTTGGTCCTCCTGGTGTAGGTAAAACCTCGCTAGGTCGTTCGATTGCTGCGGCAACGGGTCGTAAGTACACACGTATGGCACTAGGTGGCGTTCGTGATGAAGCTGAGATTCGTGGTCACCGTCGTACGTACATCGGTTCACTTCCGGGTAAATTAATCCAGAAGATGTCTAAAGTTGGCGTTAAGAACCCACTGTTCCTATTAGATGAAATCGATAAGATGTCTTCTGATATGCGTGGCGACCCATCTTCAGCGCTTCTAGAAGTTCTAGACCCTGAGCAAAACAATGCATTCAACGATCACTATCTAGAAGTCGATTACGATCTGTCTGATGTGATGTTCGTGGCAACGTCTAACTCGATGGACATTCCAGGCCCACTACTGGACCGTATGGAAGTAATCCGCCTGTCTGGTTACACAGAAGATGAAAAGCTGAATATTGCTAAGAGCCACCTATTGGACAAGCAAGTTCAACGCAACGGTCTCAAGCCTCATGAGATTGAGATCGAAGACTCTGCAATCATCGGCATCATTCGTTACTACACGCGTGAAGCGGGTGTGCGTAGCCTAGAGCGTGAAATCTCTAAGATCTGTCGTAAAGCAGTGAAGAACATCTTGCTAGACAGCGACCTTAAGTCTGTAACGGTTAACATTGATAACCTGAAAGAGTACTTAGGCGTTCAACGTCATGACTTCGGTAAAGCGGATGAAAGCAACCGTATTGGCCAAGTAACTGGTTTAGCTTGGACTCAAGTCGGTGGTGATCTACTGACTATTGAAACTGAAGCAATGCCGGGTAAAGGTAAGCTAACGCAAACCGGTTCACTTGGCGATGTGATGAAAGAATCGATCCAAGCGGCAATGACTGTGGTTCGTTCTCGTGCAGAAAAACTGGGTATTAACTCAGATTTCTACGAAAAGCGCGATATTCACGTTCACGTACCAGAAGGTGCTACACCGAAAGATGGCCCGAGTGCGGGTATCGCAATGTGTACTGCATTAGTGTCTAGCTTGACGGGTAACCCGGTTAAAGCTGAGGTCGGTATGACAGGTGAAATTACCCTTCGTGGTGAAGTTTTACCTATCGGTGGCTTGAAAGAAAAGCTGCTTGCAGCACACCGTGGCGGCATCAAAACTGTACTGATTCCTAAAGACAATGAGCGTGATTTGGAAGAGATTCCAGACAACGTAATCGCTGACTTGAAGGTGATCCCGGTTCAGTGGATTGATGAAGTACTCAAAGTCGCGCTAGAACGAGATCCGTCAGGGGTCGAGTTTGACGTGAAAAAATAGTGATGCATAGCAAAAATAAGTAAAGAATTACGCTGATAGGCCCGAAAAGGCTTGTCAGCGTTTTTTTTGGACGCTAAGTTATTGATCAAAGCGGCAGCCCTTTTGCAATAAGGCTTGCGGCTAAATTAAAACCAAAATGGAACGTACAGTCATCAGAAGTAGTCACAGATGACACATAGGGGAAAAACAGTGAATAAAACACAACTAGTAGAATCAATCGCAGAAAACGCAGACATCTCTAAAGCTTCAGCTGGCCGCGCTCTAGACGCATTCATCGAAGCAGTTGGCACAACGCTACAATCAGGCGACCAAGTTGCACTTGTTGGCTTTGGTACTTTCAGTGTTCGTACTCGTGCTGCTCGTACAGGTCGTAACCCAAAAACTGGTGAAGAGATCCAAATCGCAGAAGCTAAAGTACCTGGCTTCAAAGCGGGTAAAGCACTTAAAGACGCATGTAACTAATTTTTGTTGCTGAAACCTCGAGTTTTGTGAGGGGAAGGCAGTAATATGCGTTTACTGTTTGAACAATGATGTTTCATTTTTAAACAGTATATGTGCAAAGCACATTGAACTTATTTAAATTATGCGCATCCTACTGATGCGCATTTCTTTTTCTGATAATATCGCGTGAATAGATTTTTATTTTGAAGCCAATGCTTCATATCCGGAGAGCACTTAAATTATGATGGATCGATTACGCGAAGGCGTGAATAGCATCGCGGTAAAAATTATCCTTGGGTTGATTATCCTGTCATTCGTATTCGCAGGTATAGGCAGCTACATCACCGGTGGCGGTAACAACGCAGCAGCTAAAGTTGGCAACACAGAAATTGCTCGTGGTGAGTTCGAACAAGCTTACCAAAACGAACGTAATCGCATGCAATCTCAACTTGGCGATTACTTCGCTCAAATGCTTGCAGACCCTACATACGTTGAGTCTTTCCGTAAGTCAGTACTTGATCGCATGATCAACGATGTTCTACTTGAGCAGCAAGCAGAGTCTCTAGGCCTACGAATCAGTGATTCTCAAATCCGTACCATGATTCTAGAAATGCCTCAGTTCCAAACGGCTGGTCAATTCGACCAAGAAGTTTACCAATCGGCATTACGTCGTGCAGGTTTCAGCGCAGAAAGCTTCGCTGAATACATGCGTCGTGACCTAATGCGTAACCAGCTTGTGACTGCACTTCAAGGCAGTGAATTTGTTCTTCAAGGCGAAATTGATATTCAGAGCAAGCTTATTGCTCAAACTCGTGACATTCGTACAGTGACACTATCTGTTGCTGACCTAGCGAAAAATATCGAGTTAACTGACGAGCAAATCGAACTGTACTACCAAGAGAACCCTGCGGCTTACACTCGTCCAGAGCAGGCTAAGGTGTCTTACATCGAACTTTCTGCTGAAGCTCTTAAATCGCAGCTTGAAGTTAGTGATGAGGAAGCACAGAAATATTACCAAGAGCACCTAGACAAGTACTCTACTGAAGAGCAACGCAAAGTTAGTCACATCCTAGTTCAAGGTGATGACGAAGCGAAAGCACAGTCAATCTTAGACGAGCTAAATGCAGGCGCTGATTTTGCTACGCTAGCAGAAGAGAAATCTGACGACTTCGGTAGTGCAGACGTTGGCGGTGACCTAGGTTGGATTGAACGTGATGTTATGGACCCAGCATTCGAAGACGCGGCTTTCGCTCTTGTGAATATTGGCGATACAACTGGCTTAGTTAAATCTGATTTTGGCTACCACATCATCAAGCTAGACGAAGTAAAAGCATCTCAAGCTCAGCCTTACACTGAAGTTGCTACTGATATTAAGCAAGAGCTTCTAGACCAACACGCAGTTGATCAGTTCTACGAGCAACAAACTGAACTTGAAAAAGTAGCGTTTGAATTCCCAGATTCTCTAGACGACTCTGCTGAAGCTATCAACGCAAAGATCACGACGACTGATTTCATCTCTCAAGCTGACGCTCCAGAAGTTCTGATGACGCCTGCAGTAATGCAAGCTATCTTGAGCCCTGAAGTGAAAGAAGACGGTTTGAACTCTGAAGTTATCGAAGTGGCTCCTGAGCACGTTATTGTTGTACGTGTAGAAGAGACTCGCGACGAGACAGTTCTTCCTCTAGCTGAAGTGAAAGATCAAGTTGTCGCTGCATTGTCTGCTGTACAAGCAGAGCAGCAAGCGGTTGAGCTAGGTGTTTCTCTAGTGAACGAACTTGAGCAAGGCAATGAAGCAGTACTAGCGGACAACAACCTTGAGTTCACTGAACTTGAAACGATTGACCGTAACTCGCCATTAGCGGCATCTGTATTCGCTCTAGCGAAACCAGAAGCAGGCCAAGCTGTGTTCGGTCAATCTAAAGACCAAGACGGTAACATCGTTGTTGTTGAGCTTTCTAAAGTGACTGCTGAGATCAACCCAGCTTACAGCACTCAAATTGGTGCTCAGTTGGAGCGAGTTGGTAACCAACAAGATCTGACTAACGTACTAAACGTACTTCGTAAAAACGCAGACGTTGAATACTACGTAGTGGGTCAAGGTCAGTAAGCGTTTGATTCCCTCAGTAGCAAGCTCAAGTTAGAGTTTACTACTGAGAATCAACATATGATTGTTAAGCTCCAATTCAGATTTGTGAGCCAACAAACAAGCTGATGAAAATAAGATGTATAACGAAGCGGGTCACTTAGGTGACCCGCTTTATTTTTATCTGGTGATTGTGTTATCTAGCGCGGTAAATGCATAAGTTACGTTTTTTGAACAAAGGAACGATTTATGCGCACGATATATTCAACACTATTTCTTTCATTTCTGATGCTCTTAAGCCCTGCCGTGTTTGCAGACAGCCCAACCAAGGCTGAGCTTTACGATGGCATTGAGATTACGGTCAATATCAATACCGCGACAGCAGAAGAACTTTCAGCACTATTGGTTGGCGTAGGTGATAAGAAAGCCAAAGAGATCGTCGATTACAGAGAGCAGAACGGGGCGTTTACGACTGCTGATGATTTGGTGAGTGTCAAAGGGATAGGTGAAGCGACGGTTGAAAAGAATCGCGAAAGAATTCAACTTTGACCCGTTTTTCTACTTGTTAGAAATGAAGCGATAGATATGAAGCCTCCGGCCAATGCACCTGCTAGGTGGGCTTCAATCGCGACACGAGCATTAATCAGTTCACCAGTCGTGCTAGAAGGGCCAATAAGCTGCTCCCAAGCGATTTTAGCGACTAATCCGAACACTAACAGCCAACTAGACTTCCTGCCGTTTAAAGCCTCTCTGAGCGCGAATAAGCCAAACACCCCATGCAAAGTGCCCGATAGGCCAACGTAGATCTGAATACTTGAAAACAACAGAGCGACGCCAGTCACTAAACTGATCACAAGCAAAGCAACAACAAGCTGTTTTTTACTCGGTTGAAACAGGTAGCTGATGATCCACAAGCCTGCTAGATTCATCAGAAGATGCGAGTAGTTGGTATGTGAAAAGTTTCCTGTTAGGATTCGCCACCATTGCCCATCGGCAATCGCATTGCTATCCCAAACGACCCAAGCTTGTATTGGCTCAAATTGGAATAAGACGCATAAAAGTGAAATGAAAATTAAAACAGGGTACACATTAAATCCATGTCTCGTTATTGCCCCCAATGCAGCAAGGCTTTGAAAGCTTGTATTTGTCAGTGGGTTACACCACTCGAATCGAATGTTGAGCTTATCATTCTTCAGCACCCATCAGAAGAGCATCGTCCGATGGGAACAGCGCGTATTCTCTCGTTATCTCTAAATAACAGCGTGACGTTTGTTGGCGAGGACTTTTCAGACAACGAACAACTCAACGCACTGCTGGCCGATGAACAGTACCAACATGTGATTTTATACCCAAGCGAAAACTCTGTTTCAGTTGAGTCGGCGACATGTCCTAATAAGAAGCTGCGTGTGATTTTATTGGATGGCACGTGGAAAAAGGCCTTCAAGATGTGGCAAGTATCGAGTAACTTGCATGCATTGAACACGGTTCACTTGCCGAAAGATCTCAAGGGTAATTACCGAATTCGCAAAGCACCCAGTGAAAATAGCCTTTCAACCGTTGAAGCTGGCTATCATTTACTTAGCTTGTTAGAGCGTGATGGCGACTTTAGCCCTTTGCTAACGGCATTTGACCAAATGATTCAGTTTCAAATCAATCAAATGCCGCCGGGCGTGTTTGAGAAAAACTACTTAGATTAAGCCGTTTTAGTAAAGTGAGTCAGGAATTAAAACTCGGTATGAGCCGAGAACAGTTGCTGATGCATTTTCTGCGCAAGATCATCAGTCATCGATGAAATGTAATCGGCTATCACGCGCATTTTTCGAGACTCATCTTGATGTTGTAGCCATTGCTTCTTGATGGGCAGTGGCAGCAAGCGTTCAGGATCAGCGCTGAATGCTTCAAACATATCCATGATGATCTGTTGGCCTTTGTATTCGATGACTTGAACCTGTGGCACTTGAATCACGAACTCGCTGACAAAGTGTTTCAGTTTATCGAGTGTGCCATCCATGCTCGGTTCAAGTACGGCATTGTATGCCAGCAGCACATTCTCAAAGTCAGCATCCACTCGCTTAATCGAGATGCTGGTTAACAGTGCGTTGACTATCCCACCAATCGCATCCTTTCTGCGATACTGTTCTCCAGAGAAAAGCATCTCTGTAATTGAATCTAGGTGCTCACAAATCCATGGGTCGGCCATCTCTTTCAGTTGAGGGTAAGCCGATTCGACCCACTGAGCTTTGGTCACAGAGCCAAGCACAATCGCATCTTCTAAATCGTGCACGCCATACGCGATGTCATCAGCCAACTCCATAATCGAACAATCCAGCGACTTATATTTGGTCTTGTTATGTTCAAGAGGCTCGGTGTGTGTTTTTCTTTTCTGTTTTAGGAGCTGTTGGTCGCTGCTTGAAAGCGGTTCAAGCACCCAGTTAAACAACTCTTCATCATGATTGTAGATGCCTTTTGCTGGCATCCAATCTTTAGCTCGGAGCTGTCGTTGATGCTTTACGGGTTCAGACTGCAATTTAGCTTGAACCTCACTCAGCAGAGAAGGGTACTTAATCAGACCTAACAAAGTGCGTCGAGATAGGTTCATACCGTGATGTTCAGTGTAGGGTTCTAGCTGTGTGACAATGCGAAACGTTTGAGCATTGCCCTCAAAGCCACCGTGGTCGCGCATCATGTAGTTGAGTGCGACTTCGCCGCCATGTCCGTATGGTGGATGACCGATGTCGTGAGCCAAACACAGTGAATCAATCAAACTGTCTGAGGGTAATAGGTCTCGAAATTCGGGCTGCTTTTTCTTCAGCTGGGCAACGATACCTGTGCCAAGCTGAGCGGCCTCAAGCGAGTGGGTAAGGCGTGTTCGGTGAAAGTCGTTGACCGTGGTGCCATGGATTTGGGTTTTCGCTTGCAAGCGACGGAAAGCAGCAGAGTGAAGCACGCGCGCACGGTCACGCTGATACGGGCTGCGGTGATCATCACGTCTTATTTTGTGTTCATCGTCATTTCGATGCTGCCATTCTTGTTCGAGTACAAAGGGTGGTTCGAGTAGAGAATTCAAAATAGCACCTATCAAATTGATTTTATTTAGCTAATTAAAAACAACTTATACCCAGCTAGCTTATCTCGTCTAGTGATAATTCAAAGCTCGGCGCAAATGTGGTGAGAAAGTAGTCCATTTCAGGGCTTTTACGCTGTTCGAGTGTTTCTTCCAGTCGGCGCTTGGCTTGTTCGTATTCATGATTGCCCGCACTGAGCTCTTCCAAGCATTTCAAATAAGCACAGATGGTATCTGCCTGTTTGACGATGCTTTGCTCTTCTTGACTCGCGGTTCCAGATATTAAGAAGGGGGCGAAGTCGTCTCGGAACTCTTCTGGCAACATCGAAAGCAGTCTTTGCTCTGCTGCGGCTTCTATCTTCTTATATTCTTGTGCAATATCTGGGTTGTAGTACTTAACTGGCGTTGGCAAATCCCCCGTCAGTACCTCACTGGTGTCGTGGTACATGCCAAGCAAAGCAATGTGCTCGGGGTTAAGCTGACCATCAAACTTCTTATTTTTAATCAATGCCAAGGCGTGTGCCACGAAAGCAACTTGCAAGCTATGTTCTGAAATGTTCTCGCTTGAGACTGAGCGCATCAAAGGCCAGCGTTGGATAAGCTTCATGCGTGCGAGATGGGCGAAGAAATGGCTCTGTTTCATAAATGTCCTATCTAGAGAGTGCTCCACTCGTATTTTGTGTTTGCGCAGGCATACGAGACAGCGGATACAAAAAAGGCTCCCAAACAGGAGCCTTTTAAGCATAGAAGTGAATGAATACAAGTTAAAGTCTTTTAAAACAGCAAATTGTAGTCATAACTTTTTGCGTTAATTAATCGACTGTGAGCTCATCTTGGCTGTAAGTCTGTAAGAAGCGCTCTAGACGACCAATCGCGATTTCTAGATCTTCGATATGTGGCAGAGTCACGATGCGGAAGTGATCCGGTTTTGGCCAGTTGAAGCCAGTACCTTGAACCAATAGCACTTTCTCTTGCTTAAGGAAGTCGAGCACAAACTTCTGATCGTCTTTGATGTTGTACATCTTGGTATCGATCTTAGGGAACAGGTACATTGCGCCTTTCGGTTTAACACAAGAAACGCCAGGGATCTTGTTGATCAGCTCCCATGCGCGGTCGCGTTGCTCAAGTAGTCGACCGCCTGGCAGAATCAGTTCATTAATACTCTGATAGCCGCCGAGCGCGGTTTGGATCGCGTGTTGCATTGGCACGTTGGCACACAAGCGCATCGAGGCCAGCATTTCTAGCCCTTCAACGTAGCCTTTCGCTATGTGCTTTGGACCCGTTAAGAACATCCAGCCACCACGGAAACCACATACACGGTAAGCCTTAGACAGACCGTTGAATGTGACCATTAATACATCTTCGGCAAGCGTTGCAACTGAAGTGTGTACGGCACCGTCGTAAAGCACTTTGTCGTAGATTTCATCAGCGAAGATAATCAAACCGTGCTCACGAGCAATCTCAACAACTTGAAGTAGGAAATCACGGCTGTATACCGCACCCGTTGGGTTGTTCGGGTTGATCAGAACGATGCCGCGCGTCTTTGGTGAGATCTTCGCACGCATGTCATCAAGGTCTGGATACCAATCTGCATCCTCATCACACATGTAGTGAACCGGTGTACCACCAGAAAGTGCAACAGACGCTGTCCATAGTGGGTAATCCGGAGCAGGAACTAAGATTTCATCACCATTATCCAGTAGCGCCTGCATAGACATCACGATAAGCTCTGATGCGCCGTTGCCAATGTAAACGTCTTCTACATCAAGGTTACGTAGACCTTTTTTCTGGTAATGCTGAACAACCGCTTTACGGGCTGAATAGATGCCTTTTGAGTCGCAATAACCTTGAGATGTCGGTAGGTTACGGATTACATCAACAAGGATTTCATCAGGGGCGTCAAAACCAAATGGGGCGGGGTTACCAATATTAAGCTTCAGTATTTTATGCCCTTCTTCTTCCATGCGCTTAGCATGTTTGAGTACAGGCCCCCTGATTTCGTAGCATACATTGTTGAGTTTTGACGACATCCCGATATTTTGCATTGCCGATTTCCTGAAATTAATTTAAATACTTTATTAAAGTACCGCAAAATGGGGTTTGATAGAATAAAAATCTGATGAATGTCGCATTTCAGTGTCACGTTTGGTCTTTTTGTTGTCACTCTTTTCTAAATTTTAATTAATCGCTTTCTTTGTTATTGGCTAAGGTGAATAAAGGGGCTAGATCGCTTAAAATCACACGAATGTTCAAAAGATATAGTAGATTCTTGATCTAAGTGGGTGCTGCCCATAAAGTATCAAACTAATATAATAATAATTTAGATGTGAACGAGGTCGATTTGTCACATTTCCAGCAAACTATCTCCGCTTTGATTGAGCGAGTACAAAATGCCCAAGCAAGTGAAGTTCGTTGTGTTGAAGTTCTAACGCAAAAACCATCGTTTGCATTTATAGAATGGCTTCATGCTCAACCGCTCTTTCCAAAGTTCTACTGGCAGTCACGTGATACTCGTGAAGAGGTCGTTGCGCTCGGGCAATTACATACTTTTTCTGATCCCGCTCCCGCGTACGCTATTCTTGGTGAAGACCAACGAATCTGGGGTGGGCGCTCGTTTGACGGGCACACCGCAAAAAACCGTCGTTGCATGGAATCGTTTTTCTTCCTTCCTCAGGTTGAACTGATCCGCTTTGACAAGACTTGGTCGTTAGCCGTCAACTTATCTCCTGATCGCGTTGCTTCTATTAATGCTCTAAATAAGCTTTCTGTTGAAGCGGCGATATTGGCCCCTTTGTCGGCGCACATTGAGCAGATTAACCACGTTCCAGAACGAGAGCTGTGGGGCAACCTTGTCGATAAAGTGCTGAAAGGCATTAGCGACGAAGAGTACAAAAAAGTCGTTTTAGCGCGTAAAACCACATTGCAACTCGATGCACCAATCTGCGCGGCTCAGTTGCTTAAGGCCAGCTACCTGCAAAACCATCACAGCTTTCACTTTATGTTGGTATTGGATTCCAAACACAGCTTTATCGGCTCAACGCCAGAGCGTTTGTACAGTCGATATGGCACTGAGCTTGATACTGAAGCGCTTGCTGGAACCATTGGTCGCGGAGAAAACGCGACAGAAGATATGGAGTTAGCCAATTGGCTTTCTCAAGACAGTAAAAACCTCAATGAGAACCAGTATGTGGTCGACGACATTATTGAGCGTCTCACTCCTCATTCTCAAACGGTACACGTTGAAAAAGAGGCGCGCCTAGTGCGTTTGCGTAAGGTGCAACATCTTAAACGTAATATCCATGCTCAGCTCAATAACGGCGTCAATGGTGTGCAGTTGCTTGCTGCCTTACAGCCGACGGCTGCGGTAGCGGGTTTACCGCGCAAAGAAGCGATGGATTTCATACTTGAACATGAACCGTTTGCGAGAGGTTGGTATGCAGGCTCTGTTGGCTATATTAGCCATCAACGCGCTGAATTCTGTGTCGCGATTCGAAGTGCCTTGATTGTAAACGATCAAGTACAACTGTTTGCGGGTGCCGGGATCGTACCGGGATCGGTTGCTGAACATGAGTGGCAAGAGTTGAATAAGAAAATGTCGACTCTGCTCAGCTTAATTTCAGATCACCCACCATTGGGTGTGGCGTCATGAACCACGACCAAGCCGTATTAAATAGAGTTTGGTGTAATACGTTACTTGAAGAGTTAGCCCGCAGCGGCGTTGAACATGTTTGTGTTGCGCCAGGCTCGCGCTCAACACCATTAACACTCGAAGCCGAAGCCAATCCAAAACTGACACTGCACACGCACTTTGATGAGCGTGGGCTTGGTTTTCTTGCGTTAGGTTTAGCAAAAGCCAGCAATAAGCCAGTTGCCGTGATTGTCACCTCTGGTACTGCTGTTGCAAACCTTCTTCCTGCGACGGCTGAATCTGGACTGACACGAGAGAAGCTGATTTTGCTGACCTCTGATCGACCTATCGATTTAGTCGACTGTGGCGCTAATCAAGCGATTCAACAGCAAGGCATCTTTTCTTCCCATGTTGAAAGTGCTTTAAATCTACCCAGTCCAACCACACAGATTTCATTGAATTGGCTTCTGACATCCGTTGATAACGCGCTAGCGAAACAACGCAATGTTGGCGGTGCGATTCATATCAACTGTCCGTTCCCAGAGCCTTTATATTCTGCGAATAGCGCGAAAATTTATGCGGAATATACCTCCAGTGTTTCTGGGTGGAAGTCGGGTACAGGTTGTTACAGCCAAACGTTTTTACCTAATCAAGTGAACACGCAACCCATCGCTCCAGGTGAGTATTTTGGGCGTAAGGGTGTGGTTATTCTCGGTTCGCTAGATATTGAACAAGCAACAAAAGCCAAGCAGTTTGCCACCGCATTAGGCTGGCCAGTTTTTTGCGATCCTCAATCAGGTGTTACAAGTGATTGGAAACATTATGACCTGTGGATGCAGAGTGACGTAGCTAAAGCGCAACTCAACCAATGTGATTTCATCCTTCAGTTCGGTGAGCGCATTGTTTCTAAGCGCCTTAATCATTGGATAAAGTCGCAAGCTTCATCATTCAGCTCATCACAATACATTGTTGTGTCACCAGAGACGCACCGTATCAACCAAGATCATCTGCCTCAAACCCATATCGTTGCTGATATCGAGTCGTGGGTGTCAGAGCAGCATTTACCCACCTTGTTAGGTCAACATGCAGGTTGGGCAGCACCTTTGGTCGAAATCGCGAATACGGTTCAACAATTGGCATTAGCGCAAATATCCAATAATGACCAACTGACCGAGTTGAGCGTTGCAGTAGATTTGTCGACTAGACTTAAAGACAGAGAGTTGTTTGTGGGAAACAGCTTGATGGTAAGGCTGGTGGATATGCTGTCATCAATATCTGCGAATCAAGTTTACAGTAATCGGGGCGCATCGGGCATTGATGGCTTGGTAGCAACGGCTGCGGGCGTGGTAAAAGCTAACCAGAACCCCTTGATAATGTTGATTGGCGATACCTCTTTGCTTTACGACCTCAATTCACTGGCTCTGCTTACTCACAATGTAACGCCGATGGTGATTGTTGTGACCAACAATGATGGCGGTGCGATCTTTGACTTGTTGCCTGTTCCTGAGCAACAAAAACAATCTCTATATCAAATGCCCCATGGTTTCGGTTTTGAACATGCCGCTGCGCAATTCCAGCTTGGTTATGCGGCGCCAGAAACTTTGAATTGCTATCAAACGATTGTCGAACAACATTTCGAACAAGGTCAGGGTACCTTGCTCGTTGAAGTTAAGACGCCTCCCGAACAAGCGTCTACTTTGCTGAAACAATTCAGTTCAATGCTCACTGAGGCATTAGCCTAAGGACTTTACATGCTTTACTCCAATTATTACCCAGCTGCACAAGAATCTTCTGACAAACCTTTGCTTGTTTTTCTACATGGTTTACTCGGAAGCGGGGATGATTGGAGCGCATGTCATCCATATCTAGAGGACTTTCCTCGTCTTTGCATAGATTTGCCCGGGCACGGACAAAGTCGCTTTATCGATCCGGTAGGCTTTGATCATTGCTGCAAGAAAATCGTTCAGTGCATCACTTCTCAACTTGCTCTCAACGATCTTCCTGCGGATTACCCTATCGTGGTGATTGGCTACTCAATGGGTGGCAGGCTTGCCATGTATGGGGTGACAAGCCCTTGCTTCGAAACGCTCAATCTTGAGAAAGTCATTATTGAAGGTGGCAACTTTGGTCTGGAGCGTGATGAAGAACGAGCACAAAGGTTAGTACATGATACGCAATGGGCTGTCCGCTTTGCGCAGCAGTCGATTGAAGATGTTTTAGACGATTGGTATCAACAAAGCGTCTTTTCTTCACTAAATCATGAGCAAAGACAAACTTTGGTCATAAAGCGTAGTGGTAACCTTGGAGTATCCGTAGCAAATATGTTGTTATCTACTTCGTTAGCTAAGCAACCGGATTTACGTGCCACATTGAAATCTCATGAGCACCAATTGCATTATGTGTGTGGTGAAAAAGATCGTAAATTCATGGAGCTAGCTGAGAATAGTGGCTTTGAATATAGTCAGGTTGATTACGCTGGTCATAATGTTCATTTTGAGCAACCAGAGTTGTTTTCCAACCTGATCATCCAATGTATCGCCAGTCGTCGCTAAACAGGCTGAGCGGTTCTCTCGTATCAAGCACTATCAAAAGCAGAGCAACACCGTCACGACTATTCGTTAGTCGTGGTCTCTAATAGAACAATGGGAATCACCATGGCTAAAACAGTAGGCATCACAGAAGAAGAACTTTACGCAGCAGTTAACTGGCGCGATGAAAGCAGTCAATTTGAAGATATTCAGTACCATAAGTCTGACGACGGTATTGCGAAAATCACGATTGCTCGTCCTCAAGTCCACAATGCGTTCCGTCCACAAACCGTAAAAGAGATGATCAATGCACTGGCTGATGCTCGTTATGACGAGAAGGTTGGCGTAATCATTTTGACGGGTCTTGGTGAGAAGGCGTTCTGTTCTGGTGGTGATCAAAGTATCCGTGGTGACTACGGCGGTTATCAAGATGATTCAGGTACACATCACCTGAACGTGCTTGATTTCCAACGTCAAATTCGTACTTGTCCAAAACCGGTTATCGCAGCGGTATCGGGCTGGGCAGTCGGTGGCGGTCATGTTCTTCACATGATGGCAGACCTGACCATTGCAGCTGAAAACGCACAGTTCGGTCAGACGGGTCCTAAAGTAGGTTCATTCGATGGCGGTTGGGGTGCTTCTTACATGGCTCGTATCGTTGGTCAAAAGAAAGCGCGTGAGATCTGGTTCTTGTGTCGTTTCTACGATGCTCAAGAAGCATTGGACATGGGTCTAGTAAACACAGTTGTACCGGTTGCTGACCTAGAAAAAGAAACGGTTCGTTGGTGTCGTGAGGTTCTTCAACACAGCCCAATGGCGCTGCGTTGCTTGAAAGCCGCACTAAACGCAGACTGTGACGGCCAAGCTGGTCTTCAAGAGTTGGCGGGTAACGCAACCATGATGTTCTACATGACAGAAGAAGGCCAAGAAGGCCGAAACGCATTTAACGAGAAGCGTCGACCTGATTTCGACAAATTTCCGCGTAACCCATAGTCTTTCTCTTCTTTAAAATGAGTCGCTAATAGCGACTCGTTTTGTTTTGATGTTCCCCGTTTTTTAGGAAACTTTATGAACTCAGTGAATTCTCAATGTCACGCTAAACTCTACCGTTATCAATTGCCTATGGATAGTGGTGTGATTCTTCGTGACAATAAGTTGAACGAACGCGTTGGCTATATCATCCAACTTGAGTGTGATGGTAAAACTGGTTTTGGCGAAGTTGCGCCTTTGCCAGGTTTTAGCCAAGAAGATGCCGAACAAGCTGGCATTCAGCTGCAACACGAATTAGAGCTTTGGAGCCACAATAACCCTCAAACGCCTTTTGATGAGTTATATCCTTCTGTTGCCTTCGGTTTTTCGATGGCGATAATGGAATTACGAGGCGAACTCAACGCTGAAGGTAACTACCAAGCGGCGCCGCTGTGTACAGGAGATCCAGATGAATTGATCCCTGTGCTGAATGAGATGAAAGGCGAGAAGGTCGCCAAAGTGAAAGTCGGTCTCTACGAAGCGATTCGTGATGGCATGCTGGTTAGCTTATTTCTTGAGTCGATCCCTGATTTAACCCTAAGGCTTGATGCCAACCGTGCGTGGAAGCCAGAGAAAGCGAAGCAGTTCATTAAATACATTTCGCCGTCACTGCGTCAGCGTATTAGCTTTATTGAAGAGCCTTGTCAGAAGCCAGAAGACAGCTTAGCTTTTGCTATTGACCACGGTGTTGCGATTGCATGGGACGAAACACTGCAAGAAGCGGTAAGAAGTCCAGAGTTTAATCTTAGTGACTTAACGGGAGTTAAGGCGGTTGTGATTAAACCAACCTTGATTGGCTCAGTAGAGCGTTGTGTTGCTATCATTGAACGCGCGCAACAACTTGGTATTAAACCTGTACTAAGCTCAAGCATAGAGTCTAGCCTTGGCTTAACTCAGATTGCTCGATTGGCACAACAGTACTTGCCTAATGAAGTTCCAGGGCTTGATACGATTGGCTTGTATCAGCAGCAGCTAGAAGTCTCATGGCCGGGTTGTCAGCTTCCAGTTTCAACGCTTGAACAGCAACAATTGATTTGGTCTTCTTAGGCTGATCGTTCGATTGGCTTAGACCGTTCTCAATCTATAACTTGGTTATCTTATGATGCGCCCACAATCCAATCCTCACCCGCTCTGGGTACAGTGGGCGCAGCAGAACCCACATCAAACAGCGTTAGTGATTCCTAACCGCGCTTACACTTGGCAGCAAGTGTCTGTGCTGGTGAGTGAGTACCAACAACAGCTATCTCATCAAGGCTTATCTGCAGGTGATGTACTGACGATTGTCGGTAAGAACCAAGCTGAAGTGATTCCGGTTTATCTTGCCGCACTCAATTTGGGTGTGGTTTGTGCGTTTACCATGCCTCAGCCGAAAGCTCGTTTAACACAGAAGCTTGAATCCCTCTATGGTCAGCTAGACAGACGTTACCTTTGGCTATTAGATAGCTGTGGGTTAGATCATTCTGATGCTGTTAACCTTAAGACTGTATTGGTGACGCTACCTTGCTTGAACGAAGTCAAGGTCGATGGTGATGACAAACCAACAACATCGCAAAATCCTAACTTTAATCCTCAAAACCTTGCGAGCATCGTATTCACTTCTGGCTCTACCGGCAACCCGAAAGCGGTGGCTCACACGTTGCAGCAACACTTATGTTCAGCTCAGGGTTTATTAGACGTTTTCAACTTTGAACAAGCTGACACTTGGTTGCTTAGCTTACCGATGTACCATGTGTCGGGATTGGCGATTATCCATCGTTGGTTGGCGGCTGGTGGCTGCATCAAAATAGGGTCAGGCCAACTTGAAACAGACATTGAAGGTTGCAGCCATGCCTCTTTAGTGGCTACTCAACTACATAGGTTATTGCAGAGTAAGCAAGCACTTACTTTAACTCATGTGCTTTTAGGCGGTAGCCATATCCCAGAAGCGCTAGGGCTTGAAGCTCAACAAATGGGCATTGAAACTTGGCTTGGATACGGTATGACAGAAGCGGCTTCAACAGTGACCGCGAAGCCAGTCGATTCTAGTAATACTGCAGGTTTTGTTCTCGACCAACGACAGTTAAAAATCGAAGATCAACGTATCTTTATTGGCGGTAATACGCTTGCTTCTGGTTACTACTATCAGGGTGAGGTTACGCCGTTGGTGGATGAGAACGGTTGGTTCGACAGTAAAGACCTCGGCGAATGGGATGGCGAACAAGTGTCGATCATTGGTCGCGCTGATAATCAGTTTATTTCTGGGGGAGAGAATATCCACTGTGAAGAAATTGAACGAGCACTGAATCAGTTATCTTTAATCAATCAGGCGTTTATCGTTCCAATTGAAGATGATGAGTTCGGGTTTCGACCCGTCGCTATTGTGGATTGCACGGATTTACCAACCAAAGAATGGTTTACCGAGCAATTAAATGGCCGTCTTGAACGGTTCAAATTCCCTGTCGAGTACTATCGAATGCCTCATCAAGAACAGCTAGGTATTAAGGTTTCACGCGTAGGGTTGGTACAATGGTTACAGCAGATACGTTCTAAATAGAACTGAGAACAATAAAACGAAGCGCAATACACGGTGACTAGTCGTAATTGCGCTTCAGGGGGTTGTGATGGTGGTGAAACCACCACAAATTCTTAATATTCTATCTGGTTATTAAGGGGTTTATCTTTGCATCTGGCTGTTTAGCTTAAGCGAGTGCCTTCTTCATTTGTTCAGCAACCTTATCTACCTTACCTAAACCGATAATGACTTGTAGGCCACCTTTTCCGATAGGAACAACGCCTGCAGCACCTAGTTTTTTCAGTTTGTCACTGTCTGCTGCTGACGAGTCTTTTACTGTCAAGCGTAAGCGAGTAATACAGTTGTCTACTTCTAGAATGTTGTCTGCACCACCAATAGCTTCGATGTAGTTGTTGGTCAGGCTAACTAACGCTTCTGGAGATCCTGTCTCGCCTTCTGCTTCCATCTCTTCACCACGACCCGGAGTACGTAGATTGAACTTGATGATAGCGAAACGGAAAATACCGTAGTAAAGCGCGAAGAACACCACACCTTGAACTAATAACATGTACCAGTTAGTCGCTAACGGGTTTTGGCTTGATAGCACTAAGTCAACAAAGCCTGCAGAGAAGCCGAAGCCTGCCATCCATTCCATGCTTGCTGCAATGTAAAGCGACAGACCTGTTAACACAGCGTGCAGTAGGAACAATACAGGTGCTAGAAACATAAAGCTGAACTCTAGAGGCTCAGTGATGCCTGTGAAGAACGAAGCCATTGCTGCGGCAAGCATGATTGCGAATACTTGGTTTTTGTTTTTCGCGTCAGCGCAGTGGTACATAGCTAATGCAGCTGCAGGTAAACCAAACATCATGATAGGGAAGAAGCCTGCTTGGTACATGCCAGTTTTACCCGGAATGCCCGTACCGTTAGCGATAGATTGTGCGCCGCCTAGGAAGTTTGGAATGTCGTTAATACCCACAACATCGAACCAGAACACAGGGTAGAGTGCGTGGTGCATGCCTATTGATAGGAACAAACGGTTGAAGAAGCCGAACAGACCGGCACCCACAGCGCCCATGCTTTCTAGCTTAATACCCAATACGAGCAGAGCATCGTACACAGCTGGCCAGATGTATAGCAGAGCAAAAGAGAGCGCCATACCTGCGATTGAGGTAAGGATAGGAACCAAACGCTTACCGCTGAAGAAAGCTAAAGCTTGAGGAAGCTCAACCGTTGAGTAGCGGTTATAGATCTCAGCGGAAATGATACCGACAATGATACCCACGAATTGGTTGCTGATTTTTCCGAATGCCGCTGGTACTTCACTTAACTCAACATCCATCAATTGAGCAACTGAGCCCGGAGCAAGTAGAGTGGTGACGACTAGGAACGTCACAAAACCAGACAGTGCCGCAGAACCATTCTTATCACGGCTTAAACCAAAGGCAACTCCCACCGCAAACAGAACCGCCATGTTGTCGATGATCGCACCACCTGATTTGATCAAGAATGCGGCTAAGATACTTTCAGAACCCCAACCAACAGGATCCAACCAGTAGCCGATCCCCATAAGGATTGCTGCAGCTGGCAGTGTGGCTACGGGAACCATCAATGCCTTACCTACTTTTTGCATATACCCGAGTATATTCATATGTGCCCCTAAGTTTGTAATTAATTTTTTTAATGTTTCTGCTCGTCAACGTATGGAGTCAAAGATTGATCGAGGCAGGGTTTTAAGTAACTGCGGCTATTAGAAACTTATTTCTTAATGCAAACAAACGAAACGGGTAGTAGTATGAATTAAAATTTTTAATGCATGAGTTCGTATGGCTAACCATCAATCTTTACTTAGAAATCTTCATACTTTTAATGTTGCTGCCGAGAAAATGAGCTTTACGTTAGCCGCGAAAAAGTTGCATTTGACTCAGGGAGCCGTCAGCCATCGAATCAAAGTGTTGGAAGGTGAACTCGGATTTAACTTGTTTGTACGAGGCACTCGTAAACTGGAATTGACCGAAGAAGGGCAACGCTTTCAACGCACGTTATCGAAGTCGTTGAGCTCTATTTTTGGTGAGATCGAAGACATTACCAACACCGACTAGTACGGTCAGATAAATATCGGTACCAGTCCTGCCTTTGCTAACAGTTGGTTGCTACCAAGGCTAGCTGATTTCAAACAGCGATACCCAAAGTTCAACCTCAATATTTTCTCTCAAGAAGAGCAAGACTTTCATCAAAATCACCTCGATGTCGCCATTTACTATGGTGCTGAAGATCTAAAAGATATGCATCGACAGCGCCTGTTTGGTGAAAAGTATATTCCGGTATGTACGCCGAGTTATGCCGCTGAACACAATATCTTTGATGATGGTTTAGAGTCGTTACACCGGATTAATTTCATTCATGCGCTAGGCTCTGATGTGTGGCAGCGTTGGATCAAGCACAATCAACTCGATGTAAATCTGTTTGAGCAGTTTTATTGTGTGAGCCACCGAGACATGGGCGTACAGAGTGCTCTGCATAATATCGGTGTGGCAATGGGGCGCTATCATTTTGTTAAGCCGTACATTGAGACTGGTGAACTCATAACGCCTTATCCAAGTATGGATACTGATAAAGGGTACGACTTGATCTGTCCGTTAGGCAATGAAAAGCGACCTAAGGTAAGAACGTTTATTAAGTGGCTAGAGGGGCAGTTACGCTAGGTTAGTTAATTTAGCAATTAGATAGTTCAAAACAGAATTTATTATCTTTATAACCATCAATCATAATAAGCTCTATAAATAACGGATTATAGAATAAGGTCTTATTATGAAAGTTGCCCTCATCATTGCAGTTTTGCTGCAGATAGGCCAAGCGCTCGTTTCGTCAGGACTGACTCGTTCATTGGCTGAACTCACTGCATTTGTGCTAGTTGTGGTACTTGTTTTAATGAAAAGAGAGAGCAAGAAGAGTGATAAGCCCCTGTTTGATTCGTGATTGTTGTAACAAAGAATATCTTTACTACAAACGATATTTTCACTAAAAACGATAGGGGCAAAGCCCATTAGAGCTTCGCCTTTTTGTTTTGTCATTCGCTAATCTGTTTGTCTGGTTAATACATTAACCAATCTACAGTGCTTCTTTACGTATTGGGTGTAATTAGGCGTATTATGCGAGAGTTAACCACGCTAATGAGCCTGTCGAAATCATCGTCCACATTGTAATACCAAACATCAATGGCTTCGGCCCAGCAGCTTTAAGCTTCTCAACTGAAATACCGCAACCAATCAAGAATAGACACACCACCAATGCACGCTTAGACACATCAAAGATACCTTGATAGACCATCTCAAATTGTGGCAGCAAGTCACTAACAGCAATAGCAGCGCAATAGAAGAAAATGAAGTAAGGAATCGTAATCTTCTTTTGATCGTTCTTGAAGATCATTGCGCTGACTAACGCGATTGGGATAATCCAAAGTGCGCGAGCGAGCTTCAATGTGGTTGCTGTGGTCAGTGCTTCTTCGCCATATGCTGATGCTGCGCCGACTACAGAGGAGGTATCATGAATCGCGATGGCAGCCCATGTTCCGAAAGTTTGTTGGCTTAACTCTAGTGCATGGCCAATCATTGGGAACAAGAAAAGGGCGACCGAGTTCAACACAAATACAGTGGCTAACGCCAAGCCAATCTGTTCATCATCAGCTTTGATGGCCGGTGCTACGGCGGCAATGGCGCTACCACCACAAATTGCGGTACCAGAAGAGATAAGGTAACCCGTGGTGCGATCTAATCCCATGCGTTTTGCCAAGAACCAACCAATGACCAAGGTACCAATAATCGTCGTTACAATGAGGCCAATACCATCGCCTGTTACCGCTAATGCTTTCTCAAACTGAATGCCAAAGCCTAAGCCGACAATCGAGTAGGCCAGTAGCTTCTTGGTGAGTTTGCCAACTTCTAGATGCTCAGGGACTAAACCTAAGCTCGCAAGAAGGAAACCGATCACGAGTGCCGTCGGTGAACTCACCCATGGGGTTAAGCAAAACAGAGCAGCAAGATAAAATGGAACAGACTTTTTTAGATTCATTATATTTAATTCGTCGCGTCTAGTATTGGCAGCGTAGTGGAAGACTATACGCTTAACGCAATGGTAAGTAAGTCTAAATGAATTGAACAAACGTTAAGTAAAACTAAACGTTTGTTCAGCTGATATGAATAAAGGGTTGGTTATTTAGCGTAGTGAGCCGCGAAGATCAGAGACTGACTGTCGAAGAGTTTTGCATGAGGCATCTTTAGCGAGTATTGGCTTGCCAGCTTCTATTTCTAACTTGGTCCAGAAGCGGGTTGGTAACCCTTTGCAAGCACTGCCTTTATAACGACTGAAGTAGCTGCCCCATAGGCCTTTGAGAGCCATTGGAATGACAGACACAGGAGAACGTTTGATAATCAGCTCCATACCACGCATGAACTCTGCGACTTCACCATCAGAGGTTAGCTTTCCTTCTGGAAAAATACAGACGATGTGGCCTTCATGCAGAGCGCGTTCTACTTCTTTAAAAGCATTTCGAATAGAGCTACGGTTGGTTGCGGAGATTGGAATAACTCCTGCTCTTTTTAAGAATCGACGTAGTGGAGGAAGTTTGGCGTAATCCTCTTCCATCACAAACCGAATCAAGCGAGGGCAAACCGCACTCAGAAGCAGTGCATCCATATAACTCACATGGTTGCAAACAATCAGTGCGCCGCCATTCTCTGGAAGATGGTGTAAGTTCTTGTGCTTAACTCGGTACATGGTGTGAGTGACCACCCATGTAAAGAAACGAAAAGCGTAGATAGGCACCTGATAAAACAGGTACAGCATAACCAAAGTATTCCCTATCGCGAGTAACACAAACAGCTGTGGAATAGAAAGATCGAGAACACTCAGGCAAACAATACCTAAAACGGCGCTTCCCACCATGAATAGTGAATTGTAAATGTTGAGCCCGGCAATCACTTGAGCGCGTTCATCTGGTTTCGCTCGTAACTGCATCAGAGAATACAGAGGAACAATGAAGATACCGCCAGAGACACCTAAGAGCAGAAGATAAGCAAACAGCGGCCACAGCTCTGAATACGTCACGAATTGATGGAAAGAGGTAAATTCAGGCAAGGACTCAGGAATGGATATCGCCATCAATAGCCCAAAAATCGACATACCTAGGCTACCCATTGGTACGATGCCGATTTCAATTCTGTGATTTGACAACTTATCACAAGCCAAAGAACCTATCGCAATACCGACCGAGAAAAGAGCTAACAAAAAGGCAACCGAGCTTTCAGTGCCGTTCAAGTGGATCTTTGTGAAGTTTGGAAACTGAGTTAGATAAGCAGCGCCAAGGAACCAGAACCAGCTGATAGACATCAGTGCTTGAAACGTTGGGCGATCTTTTTTTGCAATCGCCAGTGTCGCGCGGGTTAGCTTTACTGGCTGCCACTTCACTTTCAGATCTGGTGCGTTACTCGGCGCTTGTGGAATAAAGCAGCTTGATACATAGCCAAGCACGGCGAAAGAAACAATACATACCGCGGCAATGAGCTTCGCGCTTTCTTCAGATGCAATAATACCGGCACCTAGAGTACCAATAAGGATGGCTAAGAATGTGCCGGTTTCGACTAAAGCGTTGCCGGATACCAGCTCTTTGGTTTCCAATTGTTGTGGAAGCAGTGCGTATTTCACCGGGCCAAAGAAGGCACTTTGCGTTCCCATTAGGAACAGAAGTAGGAGTAGTATCCCGTAGCTTTCGTAGATAAACCCGATCGCACCCAGTGACATGATCGCCACTTCAAGGAGCTTAACTTTACGTATAAACCAAGATTTTTCGTATTTGTCAGCCAGTACACCAGCCAAAGCAGAAAACAGGAAGAAGGGCAGAATAAAAAGACCAGCGGCCAAATTAATGAATAGATTGCTGGAAATAGGCAGCGTATCTACGCTTGCGAAAGCAACAAACAGTAACAGAACATTTTTGAATATGTTGTCATTAAAGGCGCCTAGAAATTGAGTAATAAAGTAGGGTAGGAACCTTTTTTGCGTTAACAGCGAAGATTGGCTGCTGTTGTTCATTGTCTTTCCTTGAATGATTACCAGTTGGTTAAGTAGTTTGAGATTAGGTTATTGATCAACTCTTTACCATCGATAGGTTCAGAGGCGAAAAATTTATCATCAACGCTAAGTAGAGTAATTCCATGTACTCCAGACCATAATACACGGCTGGCTTTAATGACTTCGCTTTCTGTGTGTTCAGGCGCAATAGCTACCAGCAATTGCTCTAACATACCTGTCATTCTATCAATACGGTTCGATTGCCATTCAGGAAGGTTTTCACCATTCATGTTGTGCTCAAAGATAAGCTGCCAACGGTGAGGGTGTTTTTGTGCAAAATCGTGATAGCAGTATGCAAGATTAAAAAGAGCCTGTTGAGGGTTGCTCGATTGTTCAACAGCAGAAGCAGATTGGGACGACAGTTCATCTAATGTTTGAGCAACAACGTGTAAAAGGAGTAGGTTGTAGTTACCAAATACATTCACCAAGGTGCTAGGGACATAGCCAATCATATTGGCAATTTTACGTAGACTTAGCTCGTGATAAGAGTGCTCTTCTAAGAAGTCGGTTACCGTCTTTAAGGTTAATTGCACTAATTGTTCGCGAGTATGATCGTTTCGTCTTGCCATGAGTACTTTCTATTAAATGAACATCGTTCAATATTTTAATGCTGCCCCAGAGTGCCGTCAATCCCTTCGCTAGTTTAGTAATCAATTAATAGCCGCAATATTATGATACATGTGTAAACGTCGTGAATATTTCATTGTTCTTTGTTAACGAGTATGATTAAGGTGTCGAAAGATAAAAAAACCTATAAAGGATAATAATGAAACGATTTTTCTCACTAGTCGCGATCCTGTTGGTAACAGTCGCGGTGACGCCAATCGCGGAAGCGAAAAAGTTTGGTGGTGGTAAGTCATTTGGCAAAAGCTTTAAAACGGCTCCAGCACCAAAACAACAAAACACAAATTCGATCCGACAAGATCAAACGGGCAAGAAAACAGCAGCAGCTAACTCTAGCAAGAAAGGCCTTATGGGCGGTCTGCTAGGTGGTTTACTTGCTGGTGGTCTTTTAGCTGCATTCTTTGGTGGCGCATTTGAAGGTATCCAGTTCATGGATATTTTAATCATGGGTCTGATTGCTTTCCTAGCGTTTAAATTCCTACGCGGAATGTTGGGTGCGAAGCAGGGCTCAATGAATCAGCAGAATGCACGTGGCCAACAGCCAGCATTCGGCGGCATGGGTCAGAACAAGTTTGAACAACCTAAGCAACAACCAAATGTTCATAACTTCGAGCAAGCACAGCCTCAATCACAACCTCATTCGCAAAATAGCGCTGGTGGTTTCGGTTTTGGTGCACAAAGCGATGTTCCACATAACTACCCACCAGGTTTTGATCAAGCGGCATTCATCAACGGTTCTCGTGAGCACTACCGTACACTGCAAGGTGCATGGAATCACAACGAGCTAAACACGATTGAAGAATACGTATCTCCAAGCCTATTTGAAGACCTAAAAGCTGAGCGTAATAAGCTAGACGGTGATCAGCACACAGACGTAATGTACGTTGATGCTGAAATCGTTCGCGCAGACCACGATGGTAGCAAAGCACAGCTAAGCCTTCAGTTTAGCGGTCGCTACCGTGACACCGCAGACGGCATTGAAGAAGATATCACTGATATCTGGCACTTAGAGCGTGACCTAACGACTCCAAATGCACCTTGGTTAATTGTTGGTATTCAAGGTTAATTCCACGATTTAACTAAACATCAATATGATGTAGTTATTCGGAATAACGGCAAATAATTCAAAGCCCCTGCTGAGAAATCAGCAGGGGCTTTTTTGTGTCTAATGATAGGTATCTGTAAGTCGCAGCAGGGAAATTGGCTTTGAGCTTTTTTTGGGGAGGGGAAGGGGTTTTGATTCAAGGAACAATGCCAATATGACGAAACGTGCGGAATCGACAAAGAACATGAGTAGCGGAAATGTGTCATCACGACAAATATTAAGAGATGTATCTTGCTCAAAGGTTGGATTAACCTGAGACTAACTAACTAACTAACTAACTAACTAACTAACTAACTAACTAATTGATTCTATTTGGATGTGATGAGTAATGACCAAGTTCTTTGAACCCGTATTGGAGCCTGAGATTACTTTGCAGCAGAAACAGAGAATGGCGAATGAATGCCAAGAACATGTATCGACCAATTGCTTAGGCTGCGCTGCTTATCTGGCTTGTGAGCGTCATGCAGAAGTATGGGAACACTGATGTTTGAATGGGCTAGATCGCTTAGCCTTTCTTGGGTTGTAACGGGTTAGTGTTTAGGAAGTTGAGGACCGTGTTTAGAAAGATAAGTTTAGAAAGACACGTTTAGAAGGATACATAGCTCAGAAACGAAAAAAGCCAACTCAATGAGTTTAATGCCGATCGTTTAAGAAGACTTGAACGATCTTGCAGTTAGCAGATAATCCCC